>NZ_JBJGZA010000004.1:0-224245 GCF_054050255.1 Geodermatophilus sp. SYSU D00700
GCGCAGCCGCACCCCCCCCCCCCCCCCCCCCCCCCCCCCCCCCCCCCCCCCCCCCCCCCCCCCCCGCCCCCCCCCCCCCCCCTACTCGTTCGTTCAGCGGGTGGGGCGGGCGGACTCGCCGCGCCGGGGCCGCAGCTCGTGCGGCAGCGCGAACACCAGCCGCTCCTCGGCGGCCTTGACCGTCTCGACGTCGGGGTAGCCGCGCTGGGCCAGCCAGTCGAGGACCTCGCCGACCAGCACCTCGGGCACCGACGCGCCGCTGGTGACGCCGACCGTGGACACGCCCTCGAGCCACGCCGGGTCGATCTCGCTGGCGTAGTCGACCAGGTGCGCGGCGCGGGCGCCGGCCTCCAGCGCCACCTCGACCAGGCGCACCGAGTTCGACGAGTTGGTGGAGCCGACGACGACCACCAGGTCGCAGGCAGGCGCCATCTGCTTGACCGCCTGCTGCCGGTTCTGCGTGGCGTAGCAGATGTCGTCGCTGGGCGGGGACTGCAGTCCCGGGAAGCGGGTCCGGAGCTGGTCGACCGTGGCGAGCGTCTCGTCGACCGAGAGGGTCGTCTGCGACAGCCACACGACCCTCTCCGGGTCGCGCACCTGCACGTCGGCCACGTCGTCGGGACCGTCGACGAGCTGGATGTGCGACGGGGCCTCGCCCGAGGTGCCCTCGACCTCCTCGTGGCCGCGGTGGCCGATCAGCAGGATGTCGTAGTCGTCGCGGGCGAAGCGCTTGGCCTCCTGGTGCACCTTGGTCACCAGCGGGCAGGTGGCGTCGATGGTGCGCAGCTGCCGGGCGGCGGCCTCCTCGTGGACGGCCGGGGAGACGCCGTGGGCGCTGAAGACGACGACCGAGCCCTCGGGCACCTCGTCGGTCTCGTCGACGAAGACCGCGCCGCGCCGCTCGAGCGTGGCCACCACGTGCTTGTTGTGGACGATCTGCTTGCGGACGTACACCGGGGCGCCGTGGATCTCCAGCGCCCGCTCGACGGCCACCACCGCCCGGTCGACACCGGCGCAGTAGCCCCGGGGATCGGCCAGCAGGACCCGTCCGCGCTGATCAGCCATGCCCCGATGGTATGCGGCTCCCGGCCGCCGCCCCGGCTCCCGCGGGGACCGCGGACGAGACCCCGGACACGCCCACCCGCCCGACCGGGTGGCAGCGGCCGGGGCCGTGGTGCCGACGCCGACCGGCTGGGGCAGGCTGGGGCGCATGTCCCGTGAGATCCCCGAGCCCGTCCGCGCCACCGTGGGGCTGGCCGCCACCGTCATCGACGACGTCCGCAGCCTCCCCCGGACGCTGCCGGGCCTGCCGGTGCGCCTCGTCGGCATCGCGCTGCAGGCGGCGATGAAGCTGCAGCAGCAGTGGTCGGGACTGGTGGCCCGCGGGGACGAGGTGCTCACCGGGCTGCGCGGCGAGCGGGAGCCGGGCCTGGCCACCTTCGACGACGACGAGGACGAGCAGCCGGCCGGCACCGGGCTGGTCGCGCAGCCGATCGACGTGCTGCGCGACTCCGCCTTCGACCGCGCCCCCGACGTCGACACCGTCGGGGACGGCATCTCCGACGACGAGGTCGCGACCCTCCCCGGCGACCCGGCCGCCGACGCCGTCGTGGCCGCCGTCGAGGACACCGCCGCCGCCCTGGCCGAGCCCGACTCGGTCACCGAGCTCACCGAGGTCGACGTGATGGAGGTCGACGTCGACACCGACGCGGCCGGCCTGGTCGACGACGAGCTCGCCGGCCTGCCGCAGGACCCGTCCCCGGCCGCCGTGGTCGCCGCGGTCGAGGACGTCACCGACCAGGTCCTGGGTGCCGAGGAGGCCGAGGCGGCGCTCGGCGCCGCCGACTCCGCGCTCACCGCCGAGGACGCGCTGGAGAGCGCGCTGCTCGAGGCCGAGGGCACCGGCGCGGCGCCGGCCACCGACGACGCACCGGCGGCCAGCGACCCGGGCGGCTCCCCGGTGGGCGAGCTGGCCGGCGCGCCCGACGTGGGCAGCGACGACACGGCGACGCCCGACGCGGCCGACTCCGGCACCGCGGACACCGACATCGGGCTGGCCGACTCCGCCCCCGACGCCGGCCGGGACACCGACGGGGCCGCCGAGGTCGACGTCGTCACCCCCGACGGCCAGGTCACCACGGTCGAGGGCACGGTGACCGACGAGGGCGTCGTCGCGCCCGAGGCCGGTCCCGGCGAGGACTCCGGTGCCGCCACCGAGGACACCGCCGTCGACGAGGGCGGCACCCCGGTCGCGGCCGCCACCGGCGTGCGCACCGACGTCGGCGAGACCGGCACCGCCGAGGAGGACGCGGCCCGCGCCGAGGGTGCCGCGGTCGACGCCGTGGGCGGCGAGTCCGACGCCCCCACCGACGACGCCCAGGGCGGCAGCGACGTCTCGGGGTCGCAGGCGGCCGGGACCGCGCCGGTCGAGGGATACGACTCCTTCACCATCGCCCAGCTGCGCGGGCGGCTGCGCGGCTACCAGCTCGCCACCGTGCAGGACCTGCTCGCCTACGAGGAGGCCACCCGCAACCGGTCGCAGTTCGTCACGATGCTGCGCAACCGGCTGGAGAAGCTGGAGCAGCAGGCGGTCGACGCCAGCCCGCTCCAGCCCCGCGGCTGACGAAGGACCCCCTGCCCCCACGCCTCGCCGGCTCGGCGCGGGACCCTGCAGGGTGGCCGTCCCAGCGCGTCACCAGCGCCTGGCACAGTCGCGGGCATGACCGCCCCCTCCACGCCCGAGGCGCCCTGGCCGGTCCGCACGGTGGCCCGCAAGGTCGCCGAGTGGATCGGCCGGCTCGGTGAGGTGTGGGTCGAGGGGCAGGTCGCCCAGCTGTCCCGGCGCGGTGCGGCCACGGTCTTCCTGACCCTGCGCGACCCCGCCGCCGACCTGTCGGTGCCGGTCACCTGCGCCCGCGACGTCGCCGACCGGCCCGGACTCGAACTCACCGAGGGCGCCCGCGTCGTCGTGCGGGCCCGGCCCGACTACTACATCGCCCGCGGCTCGTTCTCCCTCCGCGCCACCGAGATCCGCGCCGTCGGCCTGGGCGAGCTGCTGGCCCGCATCGAGCGGATCCGCCGGCTGCTGGCCGCCGAGGGCCTGTTCGACGCCGCCCGCAAGCGCCCGCTGCCCTTCGCGCCCGCCGTCGTCGGCCTGGTCACCGGCAAGGACTCCGCGGCCGAGCGCGACGTGCTGGTCACCGCCCGGCGGCGCTGGCCGGCGGTGCGCTTCGCCGTGCACCACAGCCTGGTGCAGGGGGTGAACGCCGCGGCGTCGGTGATCGACGGGCTGCAGCGGCTCGACCGCGACCCGGAGGTGGAGGTCATCGTCCTCGCCCGCGGCGGCGGGTCGGTCGAGGACCTGCTGCCCTTCTCCGACGAGGGCCTCGTCCGCGCCATCGCCGCCTGCCGCACCCCGGTGGTCACCGCCGTCGGCCACGAGACCGACACCACGCTGGTCGACCACGTCGCCGACGTCCGCGCGGCCACCCCCACCGACGCCGCCCACCGGGTGGTCCCCGAGATCGGCGAGCAGCGGCGGCTGGTCGACGGCCTGCGCGCCCGCGCCCGGCACCTGCTCACCGTCCGGATCGAGCAGTCCGAGCGGTGGCTCGACAGCGTCCGCAGCCGGCCGGTGCTGACCGATCCCGAGCGGCTGCTGCACGGCCGGGCCGACGACGTCGCCGCGCTGCGCGACCGGGCCCGCCGCACGCTCACCCACCGGGTCGAGACCGCCGAGCGCGACCTCGAGCACGCCCGGGCCCGGGTCGCCGCCCTCTCGCCGCAGGCGACGCTGCAGCGCGGCTACGCGCTGGTGCAGCGGGCCGACGGTGCGCTGGTCCGCGACCCCGGCGAGGTGGCCGACGGCGAGCGGCTGGCGGTGCGGGTCGCGGGTGGGCGGCTGGCCGTCCGGGTCGACGGGCAGGATGGGGAGCCGTGAGCGAGCCGACGACCGAGCAGCCGACGCAGACCTACGAGCAGGCCCGCGAGGAGCTTGCCGACGTGGTGCGCCGGCTGGAGGCCGGTGGGCTCACCCTCGAGGAGTCGCTGGCGCTGTGGGAGCGCGGGGAGCAGCTGGCCGAGCTGTGCCGGCACTGGCTCGACCGCGCCCGCGAGCGGCTGGCCGCCGCGAGCCCCGGCGACCGGGAGGAGTAGGGCTCAGCGCACCACGACGGGGGCGAGCGAGGCGGCCACGGTCTCCAGCTCCTCGTCGTCGGCCGAGCCGGTGACCAGCGTGGTCACCCCGTCCTCCTCCCGGGACAGCACCGTCTCGCCGCGCGTGCTGGTCGACCGGGTCCAGGTGCGGCCCGCGAGGTCGACGCTGCCGTCCTCCTCGGCGCCGTCGAGCACCGCGGTCAGCCGCTCGGCGCGGGGGTCGTCGGTGGTGAGGAACCCCGCGTACTCGTCCGACGGCGTCACGTAGCCCACCTCGAGGGTCACCGGTGCGCCCTGGCCGGCCTCCCCGGCGTCGGTGCGGGCGCTGGTGGGCCGGTAGCCGTCGGGCAGCCCGGTCGGCGCCTCCACGGTGTAGCCCGCGCGGGACGCGGCCAGCTGCACCGAGCTGCTGGGGTCGATCGGTCGGACCGGGTCCACCTCGCCCTGCCGGAAGGCGACCCAGCCCACGACGAGCAGGCAGATGACCACCAGCGGCAGCAGCGACCGGACCATGTTCGCCGCGCTCATCCGGTTGGCCCGCTCGACGGCGGACGGCGCCGGCGGCGGCTGCTCCGGCGCGGACTGCTCCTCGGGGGCCTGTCGGCCCGACGGCCCGGTGGTGGTCATGCCCCTAGGATCGCAGCACCGATCCACACCCCCGCTGCCCTGCACCCCGGCGCACCCGCCCGCCCGACCGGCACCGGGGCCGGGTCGCCGGGACGGTGGGGCACCCGGCAACGACGCCGACGTTGGAGGTCCCGTGATCCTTCCCGTACCCGACGGCCCCGTGCCCCCGGCCCCCCGCCCGAGCACCTTCCGCACCGACCGCCCGGCGCCCGACCGGAACCTGGCCCTCGAGCTGGTCCGGGTCACCGAGGCCGCCGCGATGGCCGCCGGCCGCTGGGTGGGGCGCGGGGACAAGAACGGCGGCGACGGCGCGGCGGTCGACGCGATGCGCGCGCTCATCGGCACCGTGACCATGCGCGGCGTCGTCGTGATCGGCGAGGGCGAGAAGGACGAGGCGCCCATGCTCTACAACGGCGAGCAGGTCGGCGACGGCTACGGGCCCGAGTGCGACGTCGCCGTCGACCCCATCGACGGCACCACGCTGATGGCCAAGGGCATGCCCAACGCCATCGCGGTCATGGCGGTGGCCGACCGGGGCGCCATGTACGACCCGTCGGCCGTCTTCTACATGGAGAAGATCGCCACCGGTCCGGCCGCTGCCGACGCCGTCGACATCACCGCCCCGGTCGCGGAGAACGTCCGCCGGGTCGCGAGGGCCAAGCACAGCTCGGTCGCCGACGTCACCGTGTGCATCCTCGACCGGCCGCGCCACGAGCAGCTCGTGCACGAGGTCCGTGAGGCCGGCGCCCGGATCAAGTTCATCTCCGACGGCGACGTCGCCGGCGCCATCGCCGCGGCCCGGGAGGGCACCGGCGTCGACATGCTCATGGGCATCGGCGGCACGCCCGAGGGGATCATCGCCGCCTGCGCGCTCAAGTGCATGGGCGGCACGCTGCAGGGCCGGCTGTGGCCCAAGGACGACGAGGAGCGGCAGAAGGCGGTCGACGCCGGTCACGACCTCGACCGGGTGCTGCAGATCGACGACCTGGTGCGCGGCGACGTCTTCTTCGTGGCCACCGGCATCACCGACGGCGAGCTGCTCCGCGGCGTGCAGTACCGGGCGGGGGGCTGCACCACGCAGTCGCTGGTGATGCGCTCCCGCTCGGGCACCATCCGCTCCATCGACAGCCTGCACTCGCTGGAGAAGCTGCGCGCCTACTCGGCGGTGCCCTTCGACCGCTCCTCCGAGGAGGAGTGAGCACGGGCCCGGCACCCCGAGGGGTGCCGGGCCCGTGCCCGCCGGACGGTGGTTCAGCCCAGCCGGTCCTCGCAGGTGCCGAGGTCCTCGTAGGGAAGGCGGCCTGCGCAGGTGCCGGCGTACTGCTCGTAGGGCGAGCCCGACGGCGTGTCGCGCCACAGCTGGTCGCACGCCGTCCAGTCACCGGCGAAGCAGCCCTCGGCCAGCGGCTGGAACGTCGGGTCGTCGCCCAGGCCGGTCGGCGCGGTGGGGTCGGCCGGCGTCGTGCCGCCGGTCCCCCCGCCGTCGCCGAGGCGGGCCTGGCAGGTGCCGCCGCCCTCGTACTCGACCCGGCCGGCGCAGGTGCCGGCGTAGTCCTCGTAGGGCGAGTCGACGGGGGTCACGCGCCACAGTTCGTCGCAGGTGGCGAGGTCCCCGTCGAAGCACGACTGGGCCAGCGGCTGGAAGGTCGGGTCGTCGCCCAGGCCGGTGGGCGGCGCCGGCGCCGCGGGCGACCCGCCGCCGCCCGGGGACGACGGGGCCGACGGGCTGGAGGACGACGGGCTCGAGGAGCGGGACGACGAGGTCGCCGACGAGCTCGCCGAGGACGACGGGGACGACGACCTCGTGGCGCTGGTCGTGGTGGCCGGGTCGGCGACGGTCGAGCCCCCGTCGTCGCGGAGGAGGAAGAACAGCAGGGCGCCGACGCCGACGAGCACGAGCACCCCGACGACGCCCAGCACGACCGCGAGGTTCTTGCTCTTCTGCTGCGGGGGCGGGCCGCCGTAGCCGGGCTGCTGGCCGTACGGCTGCCCGTACTGCTGGGCGTACTGCTGGCCGTAGGGCTGGTTCGGGTCGTACCCCGGCTGCTGCCCGTACTGCTGGCCGTACTGCTGCCCGTAGGGCTGGTTCGGGTCGTACCCCGGCTGCTGCCCGTACTGCTGCCCGTACTGCTGGTTCGGGTCGGGCTGGGCGAAGGGTGCGGTCGGGTCGCGCTGCTCCCCGCCGGGCTGGCCGTACTGACCGGGCTGGAACTGGGTGGTGGGCGGGGCGGGCTGACCGAGCTGCTGCGTCGGGTCGTCGGACTGCCCCCACCCCTGCTGCCCGGGCTGCTGGCCCGAGGGGTCGTTGCCGCCCTGGGGCGGGTACGGCGGCTGGGACATGGCGGGAGCTCCTCGGGTCAGGTCACTGGCGCAGGTCAGGCTAGGTCCGGCGGGGAGGGGGGAGAAGCACGTTCGGGTCACGGGACGGCGGCGCGACGGCTCCTCCGTCCCAGGGCCCACGGCAGCCGCGGGCGGCGCCTCAGTCGAGGTCGGTGCAGTACGGAACCGCCCAGGCCTTGACCCGCCCGCCGCAGGAGAGGCCGTACTCCTCGTACTCCGACAGCGGCGGGGACTCGACGTACAGGTCGTCGCAGGACTGCAGGTCGCCCTCGAAGCACTGCTGGGCGTAGCCGTCGAGCACCGGGTCGGGCCCGAGCTCCCCGGGCGGCACGGGGGCGGACTGCTCGACCTCGCCGAGGCCGCCGCCGGCGGCGAGGGGGTCGGCGAAGCCGCCGGAGAGCCCCTCCGACACCGATTCGCCCACGGCCTCCCCGGCCTCCCGGCCGGCGTCCAGCACCGCACCGCGGACCAGCACCCCGCCGACGACGGCGGCCAGGACCAGGCCGAGCACCAGCCCGGCGGCGACGAGCGCGGCGCCGCCCAGACCGGACCGGGCCGGCGGCGGTGGCACGGGAGGCGCCGGAGCCGGGGACGGCGGCTGCCCGGCGGCCGGGTCCCACGTCCCCCAGGGCGTCCAGCCCCCCACGGGGACCGAGCCGGGTGCGGGGTCGTGCGGGTGGGTCACGGGGCCTCCTGGGACCGGGGTGTCCGGCGCACGCTAGGTCCGCGCCCGGCCCCGTCCCGGTTCCCACCCCGGGCCTGCTCCAACTGCTTCACCGGCGGCCCCCTCGCAGGGGCCCGCCGCGAGCATGCGAGCGGCGGGGGGCGAGGGGGTCCTCTTAGGGTCACGCGTGCAGCACCGATCCCACCGACACCACACGGGAGCCAGCGTGGCCACCGAGCAGGACCACCGCATCGAGCGCGACTCCATGGGGGAGGTCCGCGTCCCCGCCTGGGCCAAGTGGCGGGCCCAGACCCAGCGCGCCGTCGAGAACTTCCCCGTCTCCGGCACGCCCATCGAGCGCGAGCTGATCGCCGCCCTGGCCGCCATCAAGGGCGCCGCGGCGCGGGTCAACGCCGATCTCGGCGTCCTCGACGGCGGCGTCGCCTCCGCCATCGCCGACGCCGCCGCCGAGGTGGCCGCCGGGAGGTGGGACGAGCACTTCCCCATCGACGTCTTCCAGACCGGCTCCGGGACGTCGAGCAACATGAACACCAACGAGGTCATCGCGACGCTGGCCACCGAGGCCACGGGCACGTCGGTGCACCCCAACGACCACGTCAACGCGTCGCAGTCGTCCAACGACGTCTTCCCCTCGGCCATCCACGTGGCCGCCACCCGCGCGATCGTGCGCGACCTGGTCCCGGCGCTGCGGCACCTGGAGGCCTCGCTGTCGCGCAAGGCCACCGAGTTCGCCGAGGTGGTCAAGAGCGGCCGCACCCACCTCATGGACGCCACCCCGGTCACCCTGGGCCAGGAGTTCGGCGGGTACGCCGCGGCGATCCGGTACGGCGTCGAGCGGCTGGAGGCCTCGCTGCCGCGCATCGGCGAGCTGCCGCTGGGCGGCACCGCCGTCGGCACCGGGATCAACACCCCGCCCGGCTTCGCCGCCGCGATCATCGACACGCTCGCCGCGGAGCTGGACCTGCCGCTCCGCGAGGCGCGCGACCACTTCGAGGCGCAGAGCTCGCGCGACGGCCTGGTCGAGGCCTCCGGCCAGCTGAAGACGATCGCCGTCGGCCTGGTCAAGATCGCCAACGACCTGCGCTGGATGGGCTCGGGCCCGCGCACCGGCCTCGGCGAGATCCAGCTGCCGGACCTGCAGCCGGGCAGCTCGATCATGCCCGGCAAGGTCAACCCGGTGATCCCGGAGGCGGTCATCCAGGTGGCCGCCCAGGTGATCGGCAACGACGCCGCGGTCACCTACGCCGGCACCACCGGCGTCTTCGAGCTGAACGTGACGCTGCCGCTCATGGCGCGCAACGTGCTGGAGTCGATCCGGCTGCTGGCCAACGTCAGCCGGATCCTCGCCGACCGCTGCGTCGACGGGATCGTCGCGAACGTCGAGCAGTGCCGGACCTACGCCGAGTCCTCGCCGTCGATCGTGACCCCGCTGAACCGGTACATCGGCTACGAGGAGGCGGCCAAGGTCGCCAAGCAGTCGCTGGCCGAGCGCAAGACCATCCGCCAGGTGGTGCTCGAGCGCGGCTACGTCGACCAGGGCAAGCTCACCGAGGCCCAGCTCGACGAGGCCCTCGACGTCCTCTCGATGACCCACCCCTGAGGTCCCGCGGGGTGGGCCGGGACCGCCGGTCCACCCCGCGGCAGGACCGTCCGTGTCGTCTGACGGGCCCGACGCCAGTAGCGTCGGACCACCATGACCGAGACAGCCACCGCCGCCGCTGACAGCACGCCCGAGGTATCTCTCCGGCACCCGGGAGGTGAGCTGCCCATGCGCGTGGTGCCCGCGACGGAGGGGTCCGACGGGCTCGACGTCTCCAAGCTGCTGGCGACCACCGGGCAGGTCGCCCTCGACATCGGCTTCGTCAACACCGCCGCGTGCACCTCGGCGATCACCTACATCGACGGCGACGCCGGGATCCTGCGCTACCGCGGGTACCCGATCGACCAGCTCGCCGGGAAGGCGAGCTTCCTCGAGGTCACCTACCTGCTGATCTTCGGCGAGCTGCCCACGGCCGACCAGCTGGCCGAGTTCGACGCCCGGCTGCGCCGGCACACGCTGCTGCACGAGGACCTCAAGCAGTTCTTCCAGGGCTTCCCGCGCGACGCGCACCCCATGCCGGTGCTGTCCTCGGCGGTCAGCGCGCTGTCGACCTTCTACCAGGACTCGCTGGACCCCTTCGACCCGCGCCACGTGGAGATCTCCACGATCCGGCTGCTGGCCAAGCTCCCGACGATCGCCGCCTACGCGTACAAGAAGTCGGTCGGCCAGCCGTTCCTCTACCCGGACAACTCCCTCGGCCTGGTCGAGAACTTCCTGCGCATGACCTTCGGCTTCCCCGCCGAGCCCTACGAGGTCGACCCCGACCTGGCCGCGGCGCTGGACATGCTGTTCGTGCTGCACGCCGACCACGAGCAGAACTGCTCGACGTCGACGGTGCGGCTGGTCGGCTCCTCGCACGCCAACCTCTTCGCCTCGGTGTCGGCCGGCATCAACGCGCTGTTCGGCCCGCTGCACGGCGGGGCCAACCAGTCTGTGCTGGAGATGCTGGAGTCCATCCAGCGCGAGGGCGGCGACATCCCGGCGTTCGTCGAGCGGGTGAAGAAGAAGGAGCCCGGGGTCAAGCTCATGGGGTTCGGCCACCGGGTCTACAAGAACTACGACCCGCGCGCGGCGATCGTGAAGCGCACCGCCGACACCGTGCTCGACAAGCTCGGCGGGGACAACCAGCTGCTCGACCTGGCCCGCCAGCTCGAGGAGATCGCGCTGTCCGACGACTACTTCATCGAGCGCAAGCTCTATCCCAACGTCGACTTCTACACCGGGCTGATCTACCGGGCGATGGGCTTCCCGACGCGGATGTTCACCGTGCTGTTCGCCCTCGGCCGGCTGCCCGGCTGGATCGCGCAGTGGCGGGAGATGATCGAGGACCCGTCCACGAAGATCGGCCGGCCGCGGCAGGTGTACACCGGCGAGACCGAGCGGCCCTTCGTCCCGCTCGCCGAGCGCTGACGACGGCGTCGATGGGCAGCGAGCCGGCCGAGGACGTCCTGGTCCTCCCCCCGATCCCCCTGGCGACCGGCCGGCTCCTGCGCGACGACGACCGGGCGCTGGTGATCACCGCTGTCGAGCTGGTCGTCTCCACCGCGGACGGGGGCGAGCACCGCATCGCCCTCGTCCCGCGTCACGGCGCCTGGTGGCCCCCCGACCGCTGACCCCCGGGCACCTCCGCGGAAGTGCCCGGCGCCCCTCCCCCGGAGGGGTGAGACCGGCTCCCGCGTCCCTCCTCCGGGTCCCCCGGACGGTCGATCTGACGGCGAGCGCTCCGCACCGGAGCGCGGCCAGCCGACCGCGACCGTCCGGGGGACCCCGCCGTGCCTGCACCACGCACGCCCGCTCCCCGCCGTCCGCTCACCGCCCGCGAGGCCGAGGCGCTGCGCGCCCTGCTCGCCGCCCGCGCCGCCGCCGGCGGTGCCGGGTCCCCGCGCCCGGCTCACCGCCCGCCCGCGCGGTCGCGCAAGCCCGCCCGCCGCACAAGGCAGGCACCCGCCCGGCGCCGGGCCGCCGCTCGCCCACACCCGCGGAGCCCCTGGCGCACCCGGCTGCTCGTCGTCGGCCTGGCCACCCTGCTGGTGCCGGTGCTGACCGTGCTGCTGGCTCCCACCACGTCCGCCCCCGGCGCGGCGACCGTCGCCGGCGACCCGGCCGGCCTGGCGCTGGCCGCGCGGAGCACGCTGCTGCAGGACGCCGACGCCTACCGCCGCGTGCAGGCCGAGGTCAGCACGCGGCAGGCCGAGCTCGCCGCCGCCGTCGCCGACGAGCAGGCCGCCCGCACCGCCCTCGCCGCGGAGCAGGCCACCGTCGGCGCCGCCGCGGCCGACCTCTACCGGACGCCGGCCACCGGGCGGATGCCGGTGCTCGCGCTGGACGCCGGCACGCCCGGCACCACCTCCGACGTCCTGTACCGGCAGGCGCTGGCCGACCGCGCCGCCGGGGAACGCGAGACCGCCGTCGTCCGGGCCCAGCGCGCCGCGGCCGCCGCCGAGGCCGCAGCGGACCGGGTGGCCGCGGCACGGGCCGCCGTCGACACCGCGACCGCGCAGGCCCGCACGCTGCTGGCCGGGGTCCGGGAGAGCGCCGGCGGCCTCGGGCTCGACGTCGCCGCGCAGCTGGCCGCGCTCGGCACCGTGCCCGCCGCCGGCGCGGAGCAGCAGCGCAACGCCGCGGCGCTGCAGCGCTGGCAGGGGTACCTCGCCGAGCTCGCCTCGGCCGGGATCGAGCCGCCACCGGCGGCCGACCTGGCCGATCCGGGCCGGCTGCCCGAGGGTCTCTCCCCCGCGCTGGACGCCGCGGGCCAGGCCGTGCCCGGCGTGGCGTGGGCGGTCGCCGGCAACCGGCCGGTGACGGTGCTGCCCGCCGAGACGGTGACCGCGGTCAGCAGCGCGCTCGCGCAGGCCGGCCGCCCCTACGCCGCCGGCGCCACCGGACCCGACAGCTTCGACTGCGGCGGGCTCACCGCCGCGTCGTGGCTGCTGGCCGGGTACGACCTGCCGGTCACCGCGGCCGGGCAGTGGTCGGCCGCCGCGGTCGTGCCCGCCACCCAGCTGCAGGTCGGCGACCTGGTCGTCTCCGACGGCGGCTCGGACGTCGGGGTCTACGTGGGCGACGGCGAGGTGCTCGGCGCCTCCGCCGCCACCTACCGGGTCGGCGTCCGGTCGATGCCCGGGGACGCCCGCGCGGTGCGGGTCACCCTGCCGGCCCCGGCGCAGCCGAATGCCCCGCTGCCGGTGACCGCGTCGGGCCGGGGTGCTTGCGGCGCGCCCCCGCCGCCGGCCGGGCCGGTGAGCCCCGCGTGGGGCGGCTGGGGCAACGGCCGGATCCCCGCCGACGCGCTGTGCCCGGTCGCCCGCGGCCACGCGCTGCGCTGCGACGCCGCGGCCGGCTACACCGCTCTGGCGGTGGCGTACGAGGCGGCGTTCGGCAGCCCGCTGTGCATCACCGACTCCTACCGGTCGATCGCCGCGCAGGTCGACGCGTTCCGCCGCAAGCCCACCCTGGCCGCGGTGCCGGGCACGTCGAACCACGGCTGGGCGCTGGCGGTGGACCTGTGCGGCGGCGTCCACGTCGCCGGCACGCCGCAGTGGAGGTGGATGACCGAGCACGCGGGCCGGTTCGGCTTCGTCAACCCCGCCTGGGCCCGACCCGGCGGCGAGAAGCCCGAGCCGTGGCACTGGGAGTTCGGCGACCTGCTCTGAGGTGTCCCCACGGGCCGAGATCCCGTGATCTCGACGTGCGGAGGGCGCTGGAGCGTCGAGATCACGGGATCTCGACGGGGCGGGCGGGTCCTCCTACAGCCAGCGCAGGGTGGGGAGGCCGGCCCAGGGCAGGCGCACGCAGGCCTCCCCCGTCAGGCCGGCCAGGCGGTCGGCCACCCCGGGCACGGCACAGGCCAGCGGCCGCATCGGCGTGACCACGACGTGCGGGTCGCGCAGGGTCAGCCCCGCGTCGGCGATCCGCCCCAGCAGCCGGTCGGGGACGGCCAGCGCCGCGGTGGCCAGCATCGGCGCGCCGGGGTGCGACCACAGCGCCACCGGGCCCTCGACCCGCAGCACGCCGCCGGCGTCCGCGGCCCGGGCGGTGGCGCCGCTGCGGGTGCGGTCGACCACCGCGGCGTCGGCCCGGTCCGACGGCGTCCAGGCGACCGTGCGCTCCCCGCGGCGGACGACGACCCGCCAGCCGACGGCGGACCGCCCCGCGTCGGTCCAGTCGAGGACGGCGACCCCGGCGCGGGCCGCGGCGGCGTCGCTGACCGGGCGCCCGGCCACGACGGCGGTCAGCGCGGCGGCGACGGCGTCGGCGGTCGGCGGCACGCCGGCGTCGGTCATGTCCTCGGCGAGGTCGCGCAGCGGCAGCCGGGTACGGCGCTCGTCCTCGGCGAGGACCAGCACCGGACCGCGGGCGGGATCGGTGAGGACGGCGGCGCGCAGGCCCCCGGTGGCCACCGCCGGGAGCACCGCGGCCGCGGCGGCGCGGACGTCGTCGACGCCGACCGCCGCCGGCCGCAGCCGCGACAGCAGGCCGGCCGCCGCGCGCGGCGAGCGCTGGGGCATCACGGGCGGCGCCCGGACAGGGCGGTGCGCAACGGGGCCGGCAGCGCGGGCAGCCCGAGCACGCTGTCGAGCTCGGCGGCCGAGAGGCGGACCGGCAGGACGTCGTCGGACCAGCCGGTCACGCGGCGGACGCGGGCGGCGGGGGCGGGCCAGACGGCGTCGCGGGCGGCCGCCACGTGCAGCTCGGTGAGCACGTCGGCGAGGTGGACGGCGGTGACCGGGTGCACGCCCGGGGCGGCGAGGCCGGCCCGGACCGCGGTGGCCAGGGCCTCGCGGTCGGCCTCCGACAGCCAGTGCGGCAGCAGGACGACGGCGGGATCGCCCGCGGGCAGCACGCTCACCGCACACCTCCCCCCGTCGGTGCCTCCAGTCCCGGTCCCCCGGCGGCGGCGCTGCGGCGGGGACTCGCGGTCACGTCCTCGGTATCGGCAGGCCGGAGCCGCGATGGACCCGTCGGTAACGGACTCGTTCCGGCCGTTTACTCCCCCGTCACTCGGACAGCTCGGTCAACCGGTCCTTGAGCGCCCGCTCGACGCGGTCGGCGTGCACGTTCATGTTGCGGACCGAGGTGCCCAGGTCGGCCGACACCTGCGTCTTGGTCTGCCCGCCCCAGGTGGTCAGGTACCAGGTGGCCCAGCCCAGCACGTTGGGCTGGGCGGCCCGCTGGCCGCGGGCGGCGGTCGGGTCGGGCGCGCAGGCGGCGGTCAGCGCGTGCGACAGCAGCGTCTGCTCGGCCTCGTCCATGATCTGGTCGGGCGCCTCGGTGGAGTCGGGCACCAGCACCTCGGCCGCGTCCGGGCCGCCGTCGAGGGACTGCAGGTTGCGCAGCCCGTTGAGGGTGGCGACGGTCTGCGAGTTGCGGCGCAGCGTCGCGACGCTCTGGCCCATGTAGTCGGCGAGCTCGCGCTCGGTGGGCCGCCTCTGGTGCTCGGCCTGGAAGGCGGCCAGCGCCTTCTGCTGGCGGTTCTCCGTGTCGGCCGCCGTCCGGCCGTGGGCGCTGCGGCCCAGGTCGTGCACCCACTTGGACAGCTGGGTGGCGAGGAAGGCCCCGAACGGGACGCCCTTGGTCTCGTCGTACTGGCCGACGGCCTTGAGGATCCACTCGGCCACCTGCTGGTGCAGGTCGTCGGGGTCGGGCACGTGCAGGCGCAGCGTGCTCGAGTTGCGCTGCAGCCGCTTGAAGCTGACCGGGTGGTAGTGCCGGCACAGGTCCTCGAGGAAGGCCTTCGGCAGGTCCCGCGGCGCGCGGCGGCGGACGCCGGCCTCCGCGCGCAGGCCCACCGTGGCGCAGCCGCGGCCGGCGCACCAGGCGCGGATCCAGTCGGCGAGGACCTGCCCCTGGCCACACGGGCCGTCGACCCGGTAGAGCCCCTCGCCCTCGTCGTGGCTGACCGTGACGCCCGTGGGCAGGTCGGCGCGGAACTCGGCGAGCGGCAGGTCCCGGTCGACGCGGAAGTGCACCCGGTCCCGGGCGGTGATCGGGACCGCGGCGAAGCCCTCGGCCTCGGGGATGCCGCCGAAGACGAGCGGCGCGCGGCTGCCGGCGTCGACGGCCGGGTCGGCGGTCGGGGGGCTGGAGGTCACCGGTGCTCCTGGTCGATCACGGGGGAGGCGACGGCGCCTCAGGCGGGGACGGGCACGACCGGGGACTCCACGGCGCCGACGGCGACGTCGACACCGGAGCCCAGCAGCGCCTCGGCCGCGGCGCGCTCACCGGCGGCCGGCTCGGTGGCGTAGACCGGCATGTGGTCGTAGAGGACCGTGAACAGGTCGCTGACGAAGGCGTAGGCGGCCTGCGCCTGCGGCGAGAAGCGGGCGATGCCGGCGCGCGGGCCGAGCTCGACGCCGACGGTCACGCGGACGACGCGCTCGTCCTTGCCCAGCCCGGTGACCGAGAAGGCGACCGAGGGGTGCACGGCGGCCAGCGCGGCCAGCTCGGCCAGGCAGCGCCGGGTGGACCCGCGCCGCGGCCGCAGCTGGACGTGGACGACGACGGTCTCGTCGGCCTGCTGGGTCGCTGCCATCACGCTGTGCTGCATCTCCATCGCCCCCTGTGTCGTGCTCGGGGGCAACTCTGTCGCATGAGCGGACAGTGATGGGCACACAACTCGCCGTGCCCTCTGCAATCTGCGAGCCGACCTTCGTCAGGTCTTGCCCGTGCGGAGGAGCCGGCCGATCCGGCGGGCCCGCGCTCCGGCAGGAGTTGCCGAGGTGCGGGCCCGCCGTCCGTGCGAGTCGCTCAGCGGCTGCGGACCTCCGGTGGGGCGGGGCGCACGGGCCGGCCCGCGGCGGGGCCGGTCGGCGGCGCGGCGGGCGGCGTGGCGGGGCCGCCGGCGGGCGCGAAGGCGGCGAGGGCGCCGAGCGTGTCGGCGGTGACCTGGGCGGCGAGCAGGTTGGCCTCGGCGATCTGCCGGTAGACCTCCTCGCGGTGGATGGTCACCTCGCGGGGGGCCGTGAAGCCGAGCCGGACGGTGCCGCCGCGCACCTCGACGACGTGCACTTCGATGTCGTCGCCGATGCGGATGGTCTCGCCGACGCTGCGGGTCAGTGTGAGCACGGGTACCCCTCCATGGGTGTGTGGTGGCCGTCCTGGCACGGGCCCCGTCCCGACGATCGGGGCCCTCCTCTCCTATCGGCGCAGGGGACGCCGGATCGGATGACGGCCGTCGGGCAGCACCACCTGGGTGGCCCGCCAGTTCGCCGGGTTGAGCACGACCGGGGCCCGCAGGTTCGCCGTCGCAGCCGCGACCCCCTCGGCCGGCACGGTGACCAGGCAGAGCAGCTGGGCGTCGGCGGCGTCGGCGAGGTCGAGGTCGACGAGCACCTGGCGCGGCAGGGACGGGGCGTAGTCCGGGAAGTACCGGGCCGGGGGGATGGCCAGGAACCGCGGACCGTCGGCGTCCATCGACTGCAACCAGAAGAGCAGGCCGTCCCCGTCGGCCGTGACGAGCACGTAGTCACGGAAGTCGGGGAACCCGGGCAGCGGCGACACCATGCCGAGCAGCGGCAGGGTGACCACGGGGGCGAGGGTCACCGCAGGAAGTCCACGAGCGAGGGCTGGACCACCTGGGCGGTGGCCCGCAGGGCGGCCTGGTACCCGGTCTGCTGGAACTGCAGCTGCATGATCGTCTTCGGCAGGTCGACGTCCTCGACGTTGGCCAGGGCCTTCGACAGGGCCAGCGACCGGTCGGCGTTGACCTGTGCCGCGTTGTCCACGCGCGCGGCGCGGGCGCCCACGGTCGACGCCGCGGTGAGCAGCCGGTCGGTGGCGGCGTCGAGGGCGGCGAGGTCGTCCTGCACCGAGAGCCCGGCCGCCACGTCGGCGGCGATCCGGCCGACGACGGTGAACAGGTCGTCCCCCGGGGGGCCGAAGGCCTCCGGGCCGGTCACGTCGATGCGGACCTGCTCGTCGTTGGAGATCCGCCGCCGGATGGGGACGACGCCGGTGCCGTCGGCACTGCCGACGCCGACCCAGGTGCCGTCGGCCCGGTAGGCCTTCGTCCCGCTGGTGATGCCGCCGAAGACCGGCCGGCCGTCGACGTTCTCGTTGGCCAGGCCGAGCAGGCCGTCGCGCAGCGCCGAGACCTCGGCGGCGATCGCGGCCCGGCCGGCCGGGGTCAGGCTGCCGTCGTTGGCGGCCTGCACGGTGAGGTCCCGCACGCGGCGCACCTGCGCGACCATCGAGGTCAGCGCGGTGTCGGTGGTCTCCATCCAGCTCTGGGCGTCGGAGATGTTGCGCGCCTGCTGGGTGGTGGCGGCCTGGTCCTTGCGGATCTGCATGGACCGGTTGACGGCGGTCGGCGAGTCCGACGGCTTGCTGACGACCTTGCCCGAGGTGAGCTGCTCCTGGAGCTTGCCCAGCTCGGCCAGGTTGCGGTTGAGGCCCTGCAGGGCGGTCGTCGCGACGGCCCGCTGCGTGATGCGCACCCCCGTCACCGGCCCACGGTGCCGGTGCGGTTGATGAGGGTGTCCAGCGCCTGGTCGATGGCGCTCACCATGCGGGCGGCGGCGCTGTAGGCGTGCTGGAACGACAGCATGTTCGTCATCTCCTCGTCCAGGTTGACCCCGGACACCGACTCGCGGGCGGCGTCGACCTGGGCGGCGACGACCGACTGGACCTCGACCTTGCGGGTGGCGACCGAGGCCTGGACGCCGAGCTCGACGACGAGCCTGCGGTAGGTGGCGTCCACCCCGTCGGTGGCCAGGCTGAGCTGGAAGAAGGCGTCGGCGTTGTCGCCGTCGGCCGAGGGGGCGTTGCCGGCGTCGGCGGGCCTGGTGCGCGCGGCGGCGACCTGCTGCGGGGTCAGCGACCGCAGGGTGAGGTTGGCGGCGGTGACCGTGGTGCCGCCCGCGCCGTCGTCGAACAGCGGCTGACCGGGGTTGCCGTCGTTGTCGTAGCCGGCGGTGTGCGCGGTGTTGAAGGTCGTGGCGACCGACCGGGCGAACGCGTCGAGCTCCGCGCGGTAGGCCGGCACCGTCGCCGTCAGGGCGGTGAGCTGGCCGGCGGCCGTGCCGCCGGGCCGCAGCGTCGTCCCGCCGGGAGCGGTGACCAGGCGCGGCGCGTCGGTGCCGACGCCGTCCGGGTTGTCGGCACCGGCCAGCCGGACGGCGGTGCTGGTGCTGCCCGCGACCAGGCTGGTGCCGCCGACGGTCACGTCGACGACGCCGTCGGCCCGGGGCACGCCGGTGGCGCCGATGCTCGTCGCCAGCTGCAGGACCAGCGCGTCGCGCCGGTCGGAGAGCTCGTTGACCGGCAGGCCCGACAGGGTCGCCTGCCGGATGGCGCCGTTGAGCTCGGCGACCGAGGCCGCCGCGGTGTTGACGTCGGCCACCAGGGCCTGCACGCCGTCGCGGGTCTGGTCCCACTGCTGGTCCACCGCCGCCCGGGTGGTGCGGATGCCGTCGGCGAGCACGTCGAGGCGCTCGAGCACCGCACTGCGCGCGGCCTCGGTGCGCGGGCTGTCGGACAGCTCGGAGAACGCGCTCCAGACGTCGGACAGCATGGCCTGGATGCCGTTGTCGCCCGGCTCGCGGAAGGCGTCCTCCACCTGCGAGAGGGCCTCGCTCTCCGCGGCCAGCCGCGAGCCGGCCGAGGTCTCCAGCTGCGCGCGGGCCTCGAGCAGGGCGTCGCGGACGCGCCGGACCTTCTCGGCGTCGACGCCGCCGTCGACGGCGGTGCTGACCGAGTGGATCGCCGGGACGGCGGTGCCGCCCATGGCGGCGAGGTCCACGCGCTGGCGCGAGTAGCCGGCGGTGTTGACGTTGGCGATGTTCTGACCGGTGACGTCGAGGCCGCGCTGGGCGGCCCACAACGCCGTCGAGGCCGTGTTCAGGCCGGAGAAGGAGCTCACAGGGCACCGTCCAGGGTCACCGCGCGGGAGGAGCCGGCCTCGGAGCGGCCGGTGGCGCCGTAGGTGCCGGCGGAGGGCTGGCGGACCGACAGCAGCGCGTCGCCGATCGCGGACAGGCCACCCTCGATGAGCTCGCGGTTGGCGTCGGAGAGGCTGCGCAGGTCGGTGACCAGGACCAGCAGCGCCTCGTGGTGCCGGGCCAGCAGGTCGTTCCACGGCGCCGGCGCGGCCTCGGCGAGCTGGCGCAGCGACGGGTTGACCCCGGTGCCCAGCCGGACGGCGATCGCCTCGGTGGCCGCGGCGCGCTCCACCTCGAGGGTCCGCAGCTGGTCGAGCACGACCTCGATCTCGTGGGCGATGCGCGCCAGCCAGCGCGTCTTGCCCGACAGGATCAGGTACTGCTTCTCCTCCGCCTTGAACAGCAGCAGGTCGAGCAGCTCCTGCTCGCGCCACAGCAGCGTCGACAGGTGCTGGTAGTCCACGTCCGCCACCGCCTCCCTCGTCTCCCGGCGGGGGTCCCCGCCGTCCGCGCCATGCGCTCAGACGGTCGGCAGCGGGCAACGGCCCCTCAAGCCGAGATCGCAGGATTGGCAGGAGTTGTGCGTCCGGGCCGACCGGGTCCCTGCCGAGTAGGGGACCGTGCCCGCTGCCCGTCCCCCGGTGACCGAGCGACCCGTCGCCGCGCGCTCCGCTCCCCCGCTGCCCACCGCCGCACCGCGGCCCGAGGCCCTGCGACCGGAGACCGAGGTCGAGGCGCTCGTGACCGAGCACCTGCCGCTGTGCTCGTTCGCGGTCAACGCGGTGGCCTCGCGCATCTCGCTGCCCGGCCACGTCAGCCGCGAGGACCTGCTCTCCTGCGCGAAGGTGGCCCTGGTCGAGGTGGCCCGCCGGTTCGACCCGTCGGCCGGCGCCACCTTCGCCACCTACGCCCTCCCCCGGCTGCAGGGCGCCGTCCTGGACGAGCTGCGCTCCGGCGACTGGGCCAGCCGCTCGGTGCGGGCGGCCGCCCGGCGCACCGACGCCGCGGCCGACGCGCTCACCATCCGCCTGGGCCGCCCGCCCACGCGGGAGGAGCTCGCCGAGGAGATGGGCGTGCGCCGCGAGGAGCTCGAGGCGCTGCAGGTCGACGTGCACCGCGCCGTGATGGTGAGCATCGACGCCGAGACCGGCAGCGAGGGCGGCACGCTCGACCTGCCCGACCCCGGCGAGTCGCCCGAGCGGGCGGTCCTGCGCGGCGAGCGGGCCCGGTACCTGCAGGACGCCATCCGCGCGCTGCCCGACCGGCTCGACGAGGTCGTGGAGCGGAACTTCTTCGGCGGGGAGTCGCTCACCGACATCGCCGCCGACCTCGGGGTCACCCTCTCCCGGGTCTCGCAGATGCGCGCCCGCGCGCTGACCCTGCTGCACGCGGCGATGAGCGAGGTGTGGGAGGGCCGGTCGGTGCCGGCCGACGGCGGGGTCCGCGCGCGCAACCAGCAGCGGCTCTACGTCGACCGGGTGGCCGGTCGCGCCGTGCCGTCGCCGATCCCCGCGCCCCGTCCGGCGCCGGTGCACGCCGCGCTCCGCTACGGGATCGCCCGCCCCGCCTGAGCCGTCGCCACCCCGTCGGTCACGCGAGCGCCCGGGTCCCCAGGAGGACCCGGGCGCTGAGGCGTGCAGGCCGGACGACCGGCAGCCGGACGGCCGGGACGGGGCCGGCCAGCTCGGTCGTCCCCGCGCCCCCCCGGGGCGTCGGCGAGACCGCTCGGACAGCGGCCGGCAGCAGCCCTCAGGCTGACGGAGGGTGAGCCCTCACGAGCAGACCCCGGCGCGCGCGGACGCACGCAGCGCGAAGGAGCCGGGAGGAGGTGTGCGGCCCTTCAGGCACCGATGCGATCGGCGCGGCTGCGCTCCTCGCGCGCCCGCCGCCAGGCCGCGGCCCACTGCTCGGCGGTGTGCTCGGTGAGGTGCCGGGCGAGGACCCGGTCGCGCGCGGCGGCGGCGTGCTCGCGGCGCCAGTCGGCGTCCTCGACGGCCCGCGCGATCGCAGTGGCCCAGTCACGGGGCCGCTTGGCGCGGTAGCCCAGGCCCAGCCGCTCGTACTCCGTGCTGGGCGAGCGGACGGAGAAGACGCCGCGGGCGGAGTACTCGAGCACCTTCAGCCAGCTCTTGCAGCTGTTGAAGGTGTCCAGCCGCAGCGGCGCGATGCCGATGTCGAAGCGCTCGCCGAGCGCGGTCGCGTAGCCGTCGACGTCCATGACCCAGGGGTATTCGAGGGGCTCCTCGGCCAGGCGGAGCCGCTCGCCGGCGTTGCCGGCCTGACCCATGATCGCGAACCGGGCGCGACCCGGGTGCCGGTCGAGTGCCTGCTGCAGACCCGAGCCCATCTCCTGCAGGTCGTAGGGGTGACTGCCGACCGTGCCGGCCCAGCCGATGGTCAGCACCTCGGGCTCCCGCTCGTAGGCCGGCGGGAGCTCCGCGATCCGGCGCGGGATCGCGTTGGGCACGACCACGCCCCGCCCGCGGGGTGCGAACTGCAGCAGGTTCGGCGTCGAGACGGTGACCAGGTCGGCCTCGCGGGCGATCCCCTCGGCGAGGCGGCCGACGCCGCGGCGCACCAGCACCTCGTGTCCCTGGTGCCCGGGCGGGAGGGCGGTGAGGTGGGGGGGGGGGGGGGCCCCCCCCCCCCCCCCCCCCCGCCGCCCCCCGCCCCCGCCGCCCCCGCTCCCCCGGCGGACTGGGGCGGCGTGAGCGCCCCCCCCCCCCCCCCCCCCCCCCCCCCCCCCCCCCCCCCCCCCCCCCCCCCCCCCCCCCCCCCCCCCCCCCCCCCCCCCCCCCCCCCCCCCCCCCACGGCGACACCCTGGGCCTGCAGCAGGCGCAGGCAGGCGAGCATCTCGCGGGTCTTGGGCAGCTGGAGGACGACGACGTCGGCGCCCTGGGAGTCGACCTCGCGGACCACCAGCGGGCCGCCGGGATTGCCGGGATCCGGGGCCATGACGGTCTTCAGCCCGTGCTGGACGGTCACCGAGACGCCGAGCCCGGCCTCCTCGACGGCCCGGGCCGGCTCGGCCATGCGGTGGTACATGGAGCCGGTGAACACGGTCGTGGTCAGCAGCACGTTCATGGGGCACGTCCTCACCGCGCTCGGCAGGAGCGCTGGGTCGCGACGCCCGGCGGGAGGAGCGGCCGGGCAGGGGGATCCGACGGCGCGAGGGCGTCCGGGAACGGACGGGCACCTCGGCGGTGAGCCCACCATCCCGGCCGGGCCGCACCACGCCGTCCGCGGCCCTCGGGACACGCCGCCGTGCGTCTCGTCCGCCACACCCGCCCGTCGCGCCCCGGCGGCGCCCCGCCCCGGCGGGCGACCCGGTCGAGAAATGTGCCCGGTTCGCCTCAAGGTCGGCAGACGCCCGGCCGTAGACCCCTGTGCACGACCCGCAGCACGGATGCAGCGGGATCCCGAACAGCCCCGATTCCAAGGAGGAACACCATGGGTCTGCGCGTCAACAACAACATCGCCGCGTTCAACGCCTACCGGAACCTGAACGTGACCGATGGTGCGATGAGCAAGTCGCTGGAGAAGCTCTCCAGCGGTCTGCGCATCAACCGGGCCGCCGACGACGCGGCCGGCCTGGCGATCTCCGAGGGCCTGCGGTCGCAGATCGGCGGCCTCAAGGTCGCCGTCCGCAACGCGCAGGACGGCATCTCCGTCGTCCAGACCGCTGAGGGTGCGCTCACCGAGACGCACTCCATCCTGCAGCGCATGCGCGACCTCGCGGTGCAGGCCGCCAACGACGGCGCCCTCAGCGACAGCGACAAGGCGAAGGCGCACGCGGAGTTCGACGCACTGCGCTCTGAGCTGGATGACATCGCCACGAAGACCACCTTCAACGGCACGAAGCTGCTCGACGGCAGCTACTCGTCCAAGGTCTTCCAGGTCGGGTCGAACGCCGGCGAGACGCTGTCGGTGAGCGTGAGCAGCATGGCTCCGTCGGCTCTCGGCCTGTCGGCCGCCTCGATCGCCACCGCGAGCGGGGCCTCCGCGGCCATCTCGTCGGTCGGCGACGCTATCGCGGAGGTCTCCGACCAGCGCGCCGCCCTCGGTGCGGTGCAGAACCGGCTCGAGCACAAGATCAACAACCTGAACGCCACCGTCGAGAACCTGACCGCGTCGGAGAGCCGCATCCGCGACACCGACATGGCCCAGGAGATGGTGTCCTTCACCCGCTCGCAGATCCTGTCGCAGGCGGGCACGGCGATGCTGGCGCAGGCCAACCAGAGCTCGCAGGGCGTCCTGCAGCTCCTCCGCTGACCCCGGGCCCCCGGGGCCGACCAGCGAGCACAGCACCACCCGGTGAGGGGGGAGGCCCTGGCCTCCCCCCTCACTGCACACCCGGGCGAGGTCACACCCGCCCCACCCGACCCCGCACCCTGGAGGCGCAGCGATGGTGAGCCTGAGCGTCGACGGCCTGGTCTCCGGCCTGGACACCACGAGCCTGATCAACCAGCTCGTCGCCGCCGAGGGGGTCGCGCAGAAGCAGCTCGAGACCCGGCTGACCCAGACGCAGAAGGCCGCCGAGGCCTACCGCTCGGTCAACACCAAGGTCGACGCGCTGCGCTCGGCCGCCGAGGAGCTCACCCGAGGCGCCGTCTGGACCGCCGCCAAGGCGACCAGCTCGAGCCCCGCCGTCGCCGTGGCCGTCACCGGGACCCCGCAGCCGGGCTCGATCACCTTCACCGTGACCAGCGTGGCCGCCGTCCACGCCGTCGTCGGCACCACCCGGACAGCTCCCCCCACCACGGCCGGGGTCTACTCCGACCTCACCGTCCGTGACGCCAACGGGGTCGTGAAGGGCACCGTCTCCGTCGGCACCGGGTCGCTGGACGACACCGCGGCCGCCATCAACAAGCGGAGCGACCTCGGGCTCACCGCCACGGTCCTGCAGGTCAAGCCGGGCGAGTACCGGCTGCAGGTCAGCGCGAGGGCCACCGGCACGGCCGGGGAGTTCTCGGTCGACGGGTTCACTCTCCTGCGCGAGGGCACCGACGCGACGATCAAGCTGGGCGACGCCGGGTCGACGATCGACGTCACCTCGGCCACCAACACGTTCACCGGCGTGATCCCCGGCGGGACCCTGACCGTCAGTGCGAGGAGCGACACGCCGGTCACGGTCGACGTCACCTCCGACCCCGACGCCGTCGCCGCCAAGGTCCAGGCCTTCGTCGACGCCGCCAACGCCGCGTTGAGCGAGATCGCCAAGCACTCGGCCAACGGCAAGGACTCCACCGCGGTGCTGCGCGGCGACAGCAACCTGCGCCGGCTCACCGACCAGGTCCTCACCGCGGTGTCCGAGGTCGTCGCCGGCCGTGGCGCCCCCGGCTCGGCCGGGGTGCAGCTCACCCGCGACGGGCAGGTCTCGTTCACCAAGGCCACCTTCCTCACCCGGCTGCAGGCCGACCCCGCGAAGGTGCAGCAGATCTTCGCCGGCACGGCCGAGGCCGCCACCACCACCTCACCGGCGCTCGGCGACGGCCTGGCCACCCGCGTGCAGGCACTCGCCACGACGCTGACGAAGGCCGCCACCGGCACGCTCACCCTGCTGGCCAAGGGCCGCGACGAGCTCGCCGCCGACATCCAGGTCCGCATCGACGACTGGGACCTGCGCCTGGCCGCCCGCCGGGAGACGCTCACCCGGCAGTTCACCGCGATGGAGACCGCGCTGGGCTCGCTCAAGCAGCAGTCGTCCTGGCTGGCCGGCCAGCTCGCCTCGCTGCCCTGACCCCCTCCTCCTGGTCCCGCTTCCCCCCGTCTGATGCAGGAGATCGACCGATGACCGCCGCTTCCCTCCGCTCCCGCTACCTCGGCGACGCCGTCAGCACCGCCTCGCCGCAGCAGGTGCTGGTGATGCTCTACGACCGCCTCGCCCTCGACCTCGAGCGCGCCCAGGCCGCGCTCGCCCAGGGCCGGCGCGCCGACGCGCGGGAGCAGGTCCGCCACGCCCAGGAGATCGTCTTCGAGCTGCTCGGCAGCCTGCGGGTCGACGCCTGGGAGGGCGGTCCCCGCCTCGCCGCGCTCTACAACTGGCTGATCGCCGAGCTCAACCAGGCGATGGTCAAGCAGGACGCCGGCCGGGTCCGCTCGTGCCTGGAGGTCGTCGAGCCGCTGCGCGACGCCTGGCGGCAGGCCGCCGCGAGCCTGGCGGGCACCGCATGACCGGCGGCTCCTCCTCGGACCACCAGCGGCGCGCCGAGTGGACCGCCGTCCTCGAGGAGATGGAGGTGGAGGTCCTCGACGCCGAGCGCTCGATCCGCGGCGAACGCGCCGAGGAGATCGCCGCCTGGGGCCGGCGGATGGAGGACTGGACGCCGCCGACGATGCTCGGGCCGCTCCCGCCCGACCTCCGCGAGCGGGCCGCCCGGCTGCTGCAGCACCAGCTCGCCGTCGCCGAGGAGCTCGTCGAGCGGATCACCCAGTCGCAGCGGCAGCGCGACGTCGCCGCGCGCATGGCCTACCGCCCCCGCCCCGTCGCCGCCTTCGTCGACAGGGCGCTCTGACCGTCTTCGGCACACCTGCACAACACCGGACACGGCCGGGTCCGCCTCACGGCGGGCCCGGCCGTCGTCGTCGGACCCCTGGGAGCGTCGTTTGCGCGACGACGGCACCTCCTGGAGCGCGGAAGGCTCCCTCTGGAGTGCCGATATCGCGACAAGGGCACCTCCTCGGACACGGAGGGCCGCCCCCGGCTCGTCCTCCCCGATCGCGCCGCCCGTCACACCCGTCTCCTCCGCCCCGGACGGTGGTCAAGGTCTGACGAGGCGCTGCCGATGACGGCCCTGCACGGACAGCACCACTCTCGCCACGGATCGGCGGCCCTTCCCACGCGCTCGCGCGCGCGGGTCCCCGACGTACCCGGAGGCACCCCGTGTCCTGCCGTCCTGTCCACCGGCGGTCAGCCCCGTGATCGGCGACGTCACCACGGCGACGCTGCACGCGGCGCTGACCGGACTGGCCCAGCGCAGCCGCGTGACGGCGGACAACATCGCCAACGTCCAGACGCCGGGCTTCCTCGCCGGCCGGACCGACTTCGAGTCCTCCCTGCGCACGGAGCTGCGCCAGGGCCGGACGCCCACCGCCTCCGGCGGCGCGATCGCCCGCTCCCTGGAGCCCACCCGCACGGACGGGAACAACGTGAACCTCGACAGCGAGACCGTCATCGCCACCGAGACCGGCCTGCGCTACCAGCTCGCGCTCACCGCCCTGGACGGCAAGTACAGCGGTCTGCGCACGGCCCTGAGGACGGCGTGACCGTGTTCGACGGCATCGACATCTCCGGGTCCGGCCTGTCGGTCCACCGCCGGTGGATGGACGCGGTCTCGGACAACATCGCCAACATCAACACGGTCAGCGCGACCGACGGCGAGGCGTTCCGCGAGCGCATGGTCGTCGCGCAGGCCGTGGACTACGGCTCCGGCGAGGGCGGCGTGCGCATCGCCCGGGCCGAGTTCGGCAGCGGCGAGGGCCGGCTGGTGCACGAGCCCGACCACCCGCTGGCCGACGCCGAGGGCTACGTCCGCTACCCCGACATCGACCTCGGTGACCAGATGACCCAGCTGATCATGGCCCAGCGCGGCTACCAGGCGAACCTGGCGGCCCTGGAGCGGGCGACCAGCGCCTACCAGGCCGCCCTCCAGCTCGGGAAGGGCTGACCGTGACGTCCCCGATCGGCGGCATCTCGCTGCCTCCCGTCCCCACCGTCGGCGCCCTCGGCGGCCCGGCCGAGGCCGGCGGGGTGGTCCCGGCCCCCGCCCCCGACTCGGGTGCCGGCTTCGCCGCGGCGCTCACCGGCGCGCTCGAGCAGCTCGGCGGCCTGCAGGCGACCCGTGACCGGCTGGCCGTGCAGGCCGCCACCGGCGACCTGCGCGACGTGCACGACTACATGATCGCCGCCCAGGAGTCCTCGGTCGCCACCGAGATGGTCGTGACCATCAAGAACAAGGCCGTCGAGGCCTTCACCGAGATCATGAGGATGCCGGTCTGATGCCTGCCGCACTGGCGGGGCCGCTGGCGAAGGTGCGCGGCACCCTCGCCGCGATCAGCCTGGGCCAGAAGGTCGTCATCGGCCTGCTGGTCGCCGGGCTGGCGCTCGGCGGCTTCGTCTTCTACCGCTGGATCACGACGCCGACCATGGCGCCGCTGTTCTCCAACCTGGCCTCGACCGACGCCTCGGCGATCGTCGACGAGCTCAACGCCGGCGGCGTCGCCTACGAGCTCGCCGACGGCGGCCAGACGATCCTGGTGGCCAACGAGTCGGTGTACGACCTGCGGCTGCAGATGAGCGGCAAGGGCCTGCCGGCCGGGTCGGACACCGGCTACGCGCTGCTCGACGAGCAGGACATCACCACCAGCGAGTTCCAGCAGCAGGTGCAGTACCAGCGCGCCATCGAGGGGGAGCTGGCCAACACCCTCGAGGCGCTCGACGGCGTCTCGCAGGCGGTGGTGCACCTGGCGCTGCCCGAGGAGGAGGTGTTCGCCTCCGACGAGGGCGAGCCGACCGCCTCGGTGCTGCTCGACCTCGAGCCCGGGACCCAGCTCTCCGGCGAGCAGGTCCAGTCCATCACCAACCTGGTCTCCTCCAGCGTCGAGGGGATGGACTCCGAGCAGGTCACCGTCACCGACTCGACCGGCCAGCTGCTCTCGGCCGCCGGGTCGGGGCTCACCGCGGCCGCCGGCGACGCCCGCTCGCAGATGGAGTCCGACTACGAGCAGCGCCTGGCGGCCAACGCGCAGGCGATCCTCGACCGCGTCCTCGGCCCCGGCCACGCGCAGGTCTCGGTCCGCGCGGACCTGGACATGAGCCAGAGCGACAGCACCGCCACCACCTACGGCTACAACCAGGGCACCCCGCCGGTGTCCGAGCAGCGCTCGACCGAGAGCTACACCGGCGACGGGGCCGCGGTCGGCGGCGTCCTGGGCCCGGAGAACACCGCCGACGCCGCCGACGGCACCGGCGGCGGCCAGGCCACCTACGAGACCGAGTCGACGACGGCGAACAACGCCGTCGACGAGACGGTCACCACCACCGTCACCGCGCCCGGCGAGGTCAACCGGCTCACCGTCGCCGTCGTCATGGACGACACCGTGGCCGGCGACCTGAACCAGGCGCAGGTGCAGGAGCTGGTCAGCAACGCGGTGGGCCTCGACGAGGCCCGCGGCGACGACATCAGCGTCGCCTCACTGGCCTTCGACACCCGGGCCGCCGACGAGGCCGCCGCCGCGATGGCCGCCGCCCGCGAGGCCGAGCAGCAGGCGCAGATGTGGTCACTGGTCCGCACCGGCGGCATCGCCCTCGGCATCGCCCTCCTGGTGCTCGTCGTCTGGCTGCGCTCGCGCCGCCGCGGCGACGACGAGGAGGACGCCGACGACGAGCTGCTGGAGATCGACGACGGCCTCATGGCCGAGCTCGAGCGGCTGCGGGTGGCCAGCTCCCGGGACGACACCGCCGTCCTGGACAACCGGGCCCTGGAGCTGGAGGCCGCCGAGCGCCAGCGCGTGCGAGGGGAGATCGCCTCGATGGTCAGCGAACGTCCCGACGAGGTGGCGCAGATGCTGCGCGGTTGGCTGAGTGACGTGCGATGACCCTGGCATCGGTCGAGCAGCTGGTCGGCACGGGCGGGACGAACCTGCCCGCCCTGCCGCCGGCTCCCCCGCGCCCGGAGATGCCGGGCCTGCGCAAGGCCGCCGTCTTCCTCGCCCAGATGAGCAAGGAGGAGGCCGGGCTGCTGCTGTCCAAGCTCAGCGCCCGCGAGGTGGAGGCCCTCACTCGCGAGATCATGAAGCTGGGCACGGTGGAGCCCGAGGACGTCGACGGCGTCCTGTCGGAGTTCCACACGATGATGGCCGCGCAGCGCTACGTCGGCCGCGGCGGCGTCGACTTCGCCCGCGAGATCCTGGCCGCGGGCCTGGGCGAGGACAAGGCCGAGGGCATCCTCGCCCGGCTCAACGTCGTCTACACCGAGGTGCCCTTCGCCTCGCTGCGCAACGCCGACGTCCGCCAGCTGGTCACCTTCCTCAAGGACGAGCACCCGCAGGTCATCGCGCTGGTGCTCGCCCACCTGTCGGCGGGCCAGTCGGCCGAGGTGCTCTCCGGTTTCGGCCCCGAGCAGCAGGCCGAGGTCGCGCACCGGATCGCCACGATGGACCGCACCTCGCCGGAGATGGTCCGCCTGGTCGAGGAGGAGCTCAGCCGGCGCATGGGGTCGCTGCTGGCCCACCAGGACATGTCGACCGTCGGTGGCGTCGAGACCCTCGTCGAGATCATCAACCGCTCGCCGCGGCCCACCGAGCGCTCCATCCTCGAGTGGCTGGACTCCTCCGACCCGGAGCTGGCCGAGCAGGTGCGCGCGCAGATGTTCGTGTTCGAGGACATCGTGACCATCGACGACCGCTCCATGCAGCTGGTGCTGCGCGAGGTCCAGTCCAACGACCTGGCCACCGCGCTCAAGGGCGTGCGCCCCGACGTCCGCGACAAGGTCGTCCGGAACCTCTCCGAGCGCGCCGCCGAGAACCTCGCGGAGGAGATCGAGCTGCTCGGCCCGGTCCGCGCCCGCACCGTCGAGGAGTCGCAGGGCAAGATCGTCGCGGTCATCCGCACCCTCGAGGAGCAGGGCGTGCTGACCATCTCGCGCGGCGGGGACGATGAGTTCGTCTCCTGACGGACGGCGGGAGTCGGTGCTGCTGCGCGGGCCCTCGGCCAGCGCGGCGGCCCCCTACCGGCAGGTCGCGGGCACGACGGTGCCGCCGCGGCCGCGCCCCGAGCCGCGGCCGGCCGGCCCCTCCCCCGTGGTCGCCACCGCGCCCGAGGTCACCGTCGAGCGCCGCACGGCGACCCGCCGCGCCGCCGACGTCCCGGTGCCCAACGGCCGCGGCGTGCTGCGGCTCGGCGACGTCTACGCCGAGGAGCTGACCCGGCTGCGCGAGTTCGCCCGCCGGGAGGGCTTCGCCGCCGGGCACGCCGAGGGTGTGGCGTCCGCCGCGCAGGTCGTCGCCGAGGCCGAGGCCGCCGCGGCCGCCCGGCTGGCCGACGTCCAGGCCCGCTGGGAGCGCCGCATGGCCTCGGCCACCGCGGCGCTGGGTGCCGCCGTCGCCGCGCTGGAGGCCGCTGCCGTGCCCACGGCCGACGACGTCCGCGACACCCTCCTCGACGGCGCGCTGACCCTGGTGGAGGACCTGCTCGGCCGCGAGCTGTCGGCCTCGACCACCGCCGGCCTCGACGCGGTCCGCCGCGCGCTGACCCTCGTCCCCGCCGACGCCCCCGCCGTGGTGCGGCTGCACCCCGACGACCTCGCCGAGGTCCCCCCGCACGCTCTCGCCGCGTTGCCCTCGTCGGTCACCGTCGTCGCCGACGACACGGTCGAGCGGGCCGGCGCGGTCGCCGAGTGCGGCCCGCGCCGGGTCGACGCGCAGCTGTCGACGGCGCTGGCGCGGGTGCGGGCGGTCCTGGCCGGCGGGGGCCCGGCCTGATGTCCGCGGCCGCCGTCCTCTCCCGCGCCCGCCTGGCCGCCCGCCCGCAGCTCACCGGCTCCGTCGTCGGCGCCATGGGGCTCACGCTCACCGTCGAGGGCGTCGTCGCCGCCGTCGGCGACCTGGTCGAGGTCGGCTCCGGCCTGCTCGCCGAGGTCGTCGCCGTCTCCCGCGACCGGCTGACCTGCATGCCGCTGGGCGAGATCTCCGGCGTGCACGCCGGCGCGCCGGTGCGCGCCACCGGCATGCCGCTGCAGGTGCCCGTCGGGCCGGCGCTGCTCGGCCGGGTGCTCGACGGGCTGGGCCGGCCGGTCGACGGGCACGGCCCGCTCGGGCCCGGGGTCGACTGGGTCGACCTCGCCAGCGAGACGCCGCACGCGCTGTCCCGCCGCCGGGTGGAGGAGCCGCTGCCGGTCGGCGTCCGCGCGCTGGACACCCTCGTGCCGGTCGGCAAGGGCCAGCGGCTGGGCATCTTCGCCGGTTCCGGTGTCGGCAAGTCCACGCTGCTGGCGCAGATCACCCGCGGCACCGAGGCCGACGTCCGGGTCATCGGGCTGATCGGCGAGCGCGGCCGCGAGGTCAAGGAGTTCCTCGAGGAGAACCTCGGGGCCGACGGCATGGCCCGCACGGTCGTCGTCGTCGCCACCTCCGACGAGCCGCCGCTGGTGCGGCTCAAGGCCGCGTTCGTGGCCACCCGCATCGCGGAGGGCTTCCGCGACCAGGGCCGCGACGTGCTGCTGCTCATGGACTCCATCACCCGCACCGCGATGGCCCAGCGCGAGGTGGGGCTGTCGGCCGGGGAGCCGCCGGCCACCCGCGGGTACCCGCCGAGCGTCTTCGCGATGATGCCGCGGCTGCTTGAGAAGGCCGGCCCCGGCGCCACCGGGTCGATCACCGGCCTCTACACCGTGCTCGTCGAGGGCGACGACCACAACGAGCCGATCGCCGACACCGCCCGCTCCATCCTCGACGGGCACGTCGTGCTCACCCGGCGGCTGGCCACCGCCGGCCACTTCCCCGCCGTCGACGTCCTCGAGTCGATCTCCCGCGTCGCCGGCGCGGTCACCGCCCCCGCGCGGATGGCCGACGCCCGCGAGATGCGGCGGCTGATGGGCGCGCTGCGCGACGTCAGGGAGCTCGTGGAGATCGGCGCCTACCAGGCCGGCAGCGACCCGCTGGTCGACCGTGCCCGCATGCTGTCGCCCGCCATCGACGCCTTCCTCCGCCAGGCGCTGGAGGACACCACCTCGCCCGACGACGCCTGGGCGATGCTGCACCGGCTCGTGACCGCGGGCTGACGTGGGCACGCGCGCCGGCTTCCGGCTCGAGCCGGTGCTGCGGGTCCGCGCCGCCGCCGAGGAGGCCGCCTCCCGGGCGGCGGCCGAGGCCGACGCCGCCGCCCGCGCCGCCGCCCGCCGCGCGGAGGAGCTGGCCGGCGCCCTCGCCGACCGGGTGCCGCCCGCCTCCGCACCCGCTCCGGTCTTCCTCGCCGCGATGGTCGCGTCGGCCGCCGCGGCTGCCGATGTAGCAGCCGCACGGTCGACGGCGCAGGCCTCGGCCGAGCAGGCGGACCTCCTGCGGCAGCGGTGGACCGCCGCCGCCCAGGAGACCCGGGCGCTGGAGAAGCTGCGCGAGCGGCACCTCCTCGCGCTGCGGGCCGCCGAGCTGACCGCCGAGGAGCACGCGGTCGACGACCTGGTCACCCGCCGGCACGCCGTGCGGGCCGCCGCCGAGGACGGGGAGGAGGAGCCGTGGAGGGCCTGACCGCGGTGCACGGCCGCATCGCCGAGATCCAGAACCGGATCCTCACCCTGGCCTCGGCGACGTCGTCGTCGACGTCCGCGGCGTGGTCGAGCGCCGCCGCGGCCGCCGGGCTCACCGGCACGGCCCCGGCTCCGGCGACCGGCACGACCCCCGCCGCCGGCAGCGGTCCCGAGGCGCAGGTGGTGGCCGCCGCGCAGCGCTACCTCGGCGTCCCCTACGCCTGGGGCGGCACCGACCCGTCGGTGGGCCTGGACTGCTCGGGCCTGGTGCAGCGGGTCTACCGCGACCTCGGCATCGACCTGCCGCGCACCAGCTCCCAGCAGGCCACCGCCGGTACCGCGGTCGCTAGCCTCGCCGAGGCCCGCCCCGGCGACCTGGTGTTCTTCGACCACACCCCGTCGCGGCCGGGCATCGACCACGTCGGCATCTACGTCGGCGACGGGAAGATGATCGCCGCGCCGCAGGCGGGCGACGTCGTCCGCGTCCAGGACGTCGGCGACCCCGCGCTCATCCGCCGCGTGCTCCCCACCTCCGCCACGCCCGCGCCTGCCGCGACCGGCACCGGCCTGGCCGGTGTCCCCTACGCCGACCTGTTCGCCACCGCCGGCGCCCGTCACGGTGTCGACCCCGCGCTGTTGGCCGCGGTGGCGCAGGTCGAGTCAGGCTTCGACTCCGCCGCCGTCTCCCCCGCCGGCGCCACCGGGCTGATGCAGTTCATGCCGGCCACCGCGGCCGGCCTCGGCGTCGACGCGTCGGATCCCGCCTCCGCCGTCGACGGCGCGGCCCGCTACCTGCGCCGGCTCACCGACCGGTTCGGCTCCACCGAGCTCGCGCTCGCCGCGTACAACGCCGGGCCCGGCGCGGTGGCCCGCGCGGGCGGCGTCCCGCCGTACGCGGAGACCCAGTCCTACGTCCGCAAGGTCACCAGCGCCGCGGAGGCGTACTCATGACAGCTCCCGCCCTCCCCGCCGTCCTCCCGGGCGGCGCGCCGTCGGCCGCGCCGTCGGCGCCGTCGTCCGGCCGCCCGTCCGCGGAGTTCGCGTCCGCGCTCGACAGCGCGGTGGCCGGCCGTCCCGCCGACCGGGCGCCCGGCCGCGACGGCGGCCGTCCCGGCCGGGCCCTCGGCCGCGACGGCGAGCCCGGCCGTCCCGGGCAGACCGACGACGACGCCCCCGCGTCCGGCGAGGAGGCCCCGGCCGTCCCCGCCGCGGCCGGGGACCTGCCCGCGGGCTGGGCGCTGGCGCTCGCCCTGGGCACCGCGGTCCCCGCCGGCACGCCCGGCACCCCGGCCGCGCCCGGTGCCGCCGCCGCGCACGGCGCCGTCGCCGACGGCACCGTCGCGGTCCCCGGCCTCGCGACCGGGCTGCCCACCAGGGCGGCACCCGCCCTGCCCGAGGGCGCCGCGGTCCCGCCCGGCACCGCCCCCGCCCCGACGGCCCCGGTCGCCACGACCCCGGACGCCGCCGTCCCGGGCCCGGCTGCCGCTCCGCCGACGACGACGCCGACGGCGGCCCCGGCTCCGGCCGGACTGCCCGCCGGACTGGTGGTCCTGCCCGCCGCCGACCCCGCCGCGCCCGTTCCGGCGCCGCCCGTGGTGACGACCGTGCTCCCCGAGGCCGCACCGGCCCCCGCGCCGGCCGCGGCCGCACTGCCGGACCTCCCGTCCCCCGACCCCGCCGAGGCGACCGGCCCGGCTCCCGCCGCTACCGCGACCGTCGCGGCGCCGGCGCCCGCTGCGGCCCCGGCCCCCGCGGCCGGAGCCGCCGCGCCGCGGGCCGACGTGCCGCCGCCCCCGGTCGCCGGTCAGCTCGCCCCCGCCGTCGCCACGCTGGCCTCGGGCGCCGACGGCACGCACACGATGACGCTGGTGCTTACGCCCGAGACGCTCGGCGAGGTCGAGGTCCGGGTCACCGTCGCCGACGGCGCGCTGGACCTGCGGCTGCGCGGCGCCTCCGAGGCCGGCCGCGCCGCGCTGCTCGACGCGCTGCCCGACCTGCGCCGCGACCTGGAGTCCTCCGGCCTGACCTGCTCGCGGCTGCAGGTCGACCGCGAGCAGGCGGGCTCGGGACAGTCGCAGGCCCAGGCCGGCTGGGAGCAGGCCCGCGGGCAGGCCGACCAGCGCGGCCGCGGCTCCGGCCGGGGCGCCGACGAGGCGGGCGGCCCGTGGCCGCGCACCACCGACCCCGACGGGAGCCGACCGGCTGCCGCGACCCACCCCGCGTCGAGCGTCCTCGACGTGCGGGCCTGAGAGGAGCCGACGATGACCGCACCCGTGGGCGGCGTGGGCAGCACCACCCCCCCGACCGCCGCTACCAGCTCCGTGGACCGGTCCGACCAGATGGGCAAGGACACGTTCCTGCAGCTGCTGGTCGCACAGATGAGGTACCAGGACCCGAGCAGCCCGACGAGCACGACCGAGTTCATGTCGCAGACCGCGACCTTCACCCAGGTCGAGAAGCTCGAGGAGATCGCCTCGCAGAACGCCGCGCTGCTGTCGCTGCAGCGCTCGCTGTCGGCCGGCGCGCTGGTCGGCCACGCGGTCAGCTGGACCGCCGAGGACGGCACGACGCAGACCGGGACGGTGTCCTCGGTCCGCTTCGGCGACGACGAGCCCACCGCCGTCGTCGGGGGCCAGGAGGTCCCCCTCGGCCGCCTCACCGAGATCTCCCTGCCGGCCTGACCCGGCCCCGCCCCCGCTCCCCTCCCGAGAGGACCCTCCCCGTGCTGCGCTCGATGTTCTCGGCCATCTCCGGCCTGCGTGCCCACCAGACCAAGCTCGACGTGACCGGCAACAACATCGCCAACGTCAACACCGTCGGCTACAAGAGCTCCCAGACCGTGTTCGAGGACACCCTGTCCCAGGTCATCCGCAACGGCTCCGCCCCGACCGACCAGACCGGTGGCACCAACCCGGCGCAGGTCGGCCTCGGCGTCAAGGTCGCCGGCATCACCACCAACTTCGGCCAGGGCTCGACCCAGAACACCGGCCGCTCGACCGACTTCATGATCAGCGGCGACGGGTTCTTCGTGACCCGGGCCGGCAACGAGAACCTCTACACCCGCGCCGGGTCCTTCGACTACGACGGCGCCGGCAACCTGGTGACCCCCGACGGCGCCCAGCTGCAGGGCTGGATGGCCGACGGCGGGCGGGTCGACACCAACGGCGCCCTCGGCCCGCTGACCATCCCGTTCGGCCAGGTCATGCCCCCCACCCCGACCCGCACCGGCACGATCAGCGGCAACCTGTCGACGTCGTCGGTCGCCTACTCGGCCGGGCCGCCGGTGGTCGAGGCGACGGCGGTGCAGACCCAGGTCACCGCCTACGACTCGCTGGGCACCGCCCACCAGATCGCGCTGACCTTCACCAAGACCGGCGCCAACCAGTGGGACGTGGCCGCCAGCGAGGGCGGGACGCCCATCGGGGCGCCGCAGCGCATGACCTTCAGCCCGTCCACCGGGCAGCCCCTGACCGGCAGCACCTTCACGGTCCCGGTCGCCGGCGCCAACTGGCCCGGCGGCATCGCCGTCGACCTGTCCGGCATGACCGAGTTCGGCGGCAAGACCGCGCTCACCCCGAGCGGCGTCGACGGCAATGCCATGGGCACGCTGCAGTCGATCTCGCTGAGCGGCGACGGCACGATCATGGGCGTCTACTCCAACAGCCTGCGCGAGCCGATCGGCAAGCTCGCCCTGGCCACCTTCGCCAACCCCGGTGGCCTGTCGAAGGCCGGCAACACCAGCTACCGGGTGGGCGACAACTCCGGCCAGGCGGTCATCGGCGAGGCCGGCACCGGCGGCCGGGGCTCGCTGACGGCGGGCGCGCTGGAGATGAGCAACGTCGACCTGGCCGAGGAGTTCACCGGCCTGATCGTCGCCCAGCGCGGGTTCCAGGCCAACAGCCGCGTCATCACCAGCTCCGACGAGGTGCTGCAGGACCTGGTCAACCTCAAGCGCTGATCGGAGGACCCCCTCGCCCCCCACGCCGCGCTCCGCTCGGCGCGGCCCCTGCGAGAGGGCCGTTCCAGCCGGTCACCAGCCCGCGGCCCGGCACCCGTTCCCCGGGGTGCCGGGCCGCGCCCCATGTGCCTTTGTCGCGCTATTGGCACCTCTCCCGGGCCGCCCAGTGGTGCCTTTGTCGCGCTATTGGCACCTCTCCCGTTGCGCGTGGGACGCACGGGGAGGCGGTGCCGGGTCACCCGCCGGGGTGGCGCGGCGGCCCTGGTTCGGCTCAAGCACCTCCCGCGCAGGACCGATGGTCCCTACAGCCCCTCCCCGCACGAGCAGAAGGACCGACCCGTGATCCGTGTGACGCGCCTGAACGGGGAGCACTTCGCGCTCAACCCCGACCTCATCGAGCGGGTCGAAGGTCACCCCGACACCGTGGTGTTCCTCGTCGACGGCACGAAGTACGTCGTCAGCGAGGGCGTCGACGAGGTGCTCGACGAGATCCGCGAGTACCGGGCGAGCATCCTCGCCACCGCCTACGCGATGGACCGCGGCACCTACCGCACCACCAGCGGCCCCACCGCCGCCGACGACACCACGACGGCCTCCGTCGTCCCCTTCCCGGCCCGCGAGGAGCGCTGACCCGTGGACCCCGCCACCCTCATCGGGTTCGTCATCTCGATGGTCGCCCTGCTGGTCTTCATGGTCATGGAGGGCGCCGACCCGTCGTCGCTGCTCTTCCTGCCGGCGATCATCCTGGTCATCGTCGCCACCTTCGGCGCCGCCATGTCCGGCCAGACGATGGACGACCTCAAGAAGATGGGTGGCTGGTTCAAGCTGGCCCTCGTGCCGGCGAAGGTCCCGCCGGCGACAGAGCAGATCAAGATCCTGGTGAGCCTCGCGGAGAAGGCCCGCAAGGAGGGCCTGCTCGCGCTCGAGGCCCAGGTCAAGGCCATCGAGGACCCGTTCCTCAAGCGCGGCCTGCAGATGGGCATCGACGGCACCGACCCGGAGGAGCTGCGCGCGGTCCTGGAGAGCGAGATCGCCGCCAAGAAGGCGGAGGACAAGACCGCCGCCAAGTTCATGACCACGATGGGCGGCTACGCCCCGACCATCGGCATCGTCGGCTGCATCGTCGGCCTGATGAACGTCATGGGGAACCTCAGCAACCCCGAGTCGCTCGGGCCGATGATCGCCGCGGCGTTCGTCGCCACGCTCTGGGGCGTCATGGCCGCCAACTTCTGGTTCCTGCCGATGGGCGCCAAGATCATCCGGGTCAGCGAGCTGCAGGCCGCCCAGATGGAGCTGCTCGTCGAGGGCATCGCCGAGATCCAGGCCGGCACCAGCCCGCGTGCGGTCCGCCTGAAGCTCAACTCCCTCATCCCGCCCAGTGAGGTCGCCAAGGAGGCGGCGTGAGCGCCAGCGGCCACGGCGGCCGCCGGCGCGGCAAGAAGCACGAGGAGGAGGAGCACGAGAACCACGAGCGGTGGCTGGTGTCCTACGCGGACATGATGACGCTGCTCCTGGTGCTCTTCGTCGTGCTCTTCGCCATGAGCCAGGTCGACAAGGAGAAGTTCGCCGCCCTGGCCAGCGGGCTGTCGGAGGCCTTCGGCGCCCCGGTCACCGCGATGCAGGGGTCGGCGAGCAACCCCGAGCCCTCGGTGCTCGACTCCCTCGACGCCGCCGTCGACGTGCAGATCCCGCCGGCCCCTGCCGCGCAGGAGTCGGTGGACGCCGCGGCCGCCGAGGCCGCCCGGCAGGAGGCCCAGCGGATCGCCGCGGAGGCGCGCGCGGAGTACGACGAGCTCGCCGCCGTGCGCGCCGCGATCGATGCCGCGCTCGCCGCCGCCGGCCACGCCGGCACGGCGCGCTACGAGATCGACGAGCGCGGCCTGGTCGTGCACATCGTGTCCGACCCGGTGCTGTTCGGTCCCGAGGAGGCCGACCTGCGGCAGACCGGCCGCGGTGTCCTCGGCGCCGTCGCCCCCACGCTCGCCGGCCTGCCCAACCAGCTCGCCGTCGAGGGGCACGCCAACTCCCTCCCGGTCACCCCGGGCGGGCCGTGGCCGTCGAACTGGGAGCTCTCGGCCTACCGCGCCACCACGGTCGTCCGCTTTCTCGCCGCCGAGGGCGTCCCCCAGGAGCGCCTGCAGGGCACCGGCTACTCCGACACGCGGCCGATGGTGCCCGCGTCCGACCCCGCCGCCCTCTCCCTCAACCGCCGCGTCGACGTCGTCGTGCTGTCCGACGCCTCCGCCGAGGCCCGGGAACTGCTGCCCGGCCTCGACGCCCCCGCACAGGAAGGCACCCCCGAGTGAGCACCAAGTCCAAGGCCAAGGAGAAGGACGCCGCGACCGAGGGCGAGGAGGCGACCGGCGGCGGCAGGAAGAAGCTGCTGCTCGTGCTCGCCGTCCTGCTGGTCGCCGCCGGTGCCGCCGCCTACTTCTTCCTGTTCACCGGGGAGGCCGAGGCCGAGGAGCCGGTGGCCGGCGAGGTCGTCGCCCTCGAGCCGGTCACGGTCAACCTGGCCGGTGGCGGCTACCTGAAGATCGGGATCAGCCTGCAGACCACCGAGGACGCCGCTGCCGGTGGCCACGGCGGCGGCGCGGTCGACGGCTCCAAGGCCCTCGACCTGGTGATCTCCACCTACTCGCAGGCCCAGCCCGCCGACGTCAGCGGAGCCCGCGAGGCGCTCAAGGAGGCGCTCGAGCAGAAGATCGTCGAGGCCTACACCGAGCACGAGGTGCCGATGGTCATGGGCATCTACTTCACCGAGTACGTCACCCAGTAGCCCCGGCGGAGGGTGTGCGCGCGGGCCGCGTTCCCGGCACCGGGACCCGGCGCCGGCGCACACCCTCCGGGTCTCCCAGTGACCTCCCGGCACACCAGGAGTCACACCCTCCCCGGCTGACCGGCGGCGCCCCGCGCCGCCGGTCAGCTCGCGTTCCGGGCCCGCCGATGAGGAGGGCGTGACCCGCCCCGAGAACGCGACCGTGCCCGCCGGGCACGGGCCGCAGTCGCCGGCCGTGGGCGGCCGCAGCCGGCGCGGTGCACCCCGCACCTACGACTTCCGCCGCCCGACCAAGCTCTCCCGCGAGCACGTCCGGGTGCTGCAGATCGCGCAGGAGGCCTTCGCCCGCCAGGCGACGACGGTGCTCACCACGATGCTGCGCACCGGCGCGCGCATGGAGCTGCTGGGCATCGAGCAGCACTCCTACGACGACTTCGTCGCGACGCTGCCCGACCCGTACTTCCTGACGACGTTCAGCATCGACCCGCTGGCCGGCAAGGGCCTGCTCGCCTACCCGCTGGACATCGCCATGGCCGCCGTCGACCACATGCTCGGCGGCTCCGGCGCCGCCCAGCAGCCCGAGCGGCCGATGACGGCGATGGAGACCACCATCACCCACTCGCTGCTCACCCGGCTGCTGCAGGAGTTCACCGCCGCCTTCGCGCACGTGAGCGACCTGCAGCCGGAGATCGACGGCATCGAGTACAACCCCGCGCTGGCCCAGGCCGCGGCCGGCTCGGACACCGTGATGGTGGCCCGCTACACGCTCTCGATCGGCAGCCGCGAGGGCGCCGCCTCGCTGGTGCTGCCGTTCGCCTCCTTCGCGCCGGCGCTCAACAACGCCGCCTCGCCGCAGCTGTCGGAGTCCGCGCAGCGCAAGCGGCAGCGCGCGGCCGAGCTGCTCGCCGAGCGCCTCGAGCTGGTCCCGGTCGACGTCAGCGTGCGGTTCGCCCCGCTCGAGGTCTCCTCGGAGGACCTGCTCTCCCTCGCCGTCGGCGACGTCCTGCTGCTGCGCCACCCCCGGGACGCGCCGCTGGAGGTCACCACCAACGACGCCGTGTTCGCCCACGCCATCGCCAGCAACCACCGTCGCCGGCTGGCCGCTGCCATCGTCCCCGCCCCGTCCGCCGAGAAGGACCCCGCATGACCGCCACGCTCGACCACACCCAGGCCTCTGAGGCCATCACCAGCGTGGGGGTGGCCGCCGCGCGCGCGGCGGCCGCCCTCGTCCCGGCCGGCGCCGAGCTCGTCGCCGGTGCGGCGGTCACCGACCCCGACGCCGTGCCCGTCCCGCCGGCCGCCGCGGCCGCGGTCAGCGCCCGGCTGTCCGGGGAGGTCACCGGCGACGTCGTCCTGGTGCTGTCCGCCGAGGTCGTCGAGGCCCTGGACAACTCCCCCGTCGGCCCGATGGACGTCGCCACCGCGCTGCGCCCGGCGCTGGAGGCGGCCGCGGCCACCCTCGGCCGGGTCCGCGTGGACAGCGAGCGGACCGAGGACCCGGTGACCGCCCTCGACGGGCTGCGCGACAAGGGCATGCTCGTCGCCGTGCCGCTCGCCGCCGGCGCCGACCACGTCGCCACGCTGGCGCTGCAGGTCACCCTGCCGACGGCGCCCCGCGCCCGGCGCGGCAGCCTCGACCTGCTGCGGCACGTGGCCATGGAGGTCACCGTGGAGATCGGCCGCACCCGGATGACCGTCGGCGAGCTGCTCTCGCTGCACCCGGGCGAGGTGGTCGAGCTCGACCGCGCCGCCAGCGCCCCCGCCGACCTGCTGGTCAACGGCACGCTCATCGCCCGCGGCGAGGTCGTCGTCGTCGACGAGGACTTCGGCCTGCGGATCAGCGAGATCGTCACCGACGCCGCCGCCGAGCTCGGGCAGGACCGGCCGTGACCTGGATGGTCGTGCGACTGCTGCTGTCGCTGGCCTTCGTCGGCGGCGTGCTGTGGTTCGCCGCGCGGCTGGCGAAGAAGCGCGGCCTGGGCTCCTCCGGGGGCCTGGTCGAGGTCGTCGCCCACCAGCGGATGGGCCGCGCGAGCACGGTGAACGTGCTGCGCATCGGCGACCGGGTGCTGGTCGTCGGTGCCACCGAGCAGCAGGTCACCCTGCTCGCCGAGCTCGACGGCGAGGAGGTCGAGGCGACCCTGGCCGAGCGCGCGGTCGCCGGGAGCCCGGGCCGCGTGCCGGCGCTGACCGCCGCCGCACCCGGCCGGGTCGGCGGCGCCCTCGCCGGCTCGGTGCTCGACCGTGCCGCCTGGTCCGAGCTCGTCGGCCGGCTGCGCGAGCGGACGGTCCGCCGCTGATGGGCCGCACCCGCCGCGCCGCCGTCGTCGCCGCGGCGCTGCTGGGCTGCGCCGTGGCCGGCGTGCCGCTGGCCGGGCCCGCCGCGGCGGCCCCGACCGCGCCCACGCCCCCGACCGCGCCCGCCGTCCCCGCCGTCGACGGCGGCGTGGACATCTCGGTGGGCAACGGCAGCCCCAGCACGTCGATCACGCTGATCCTGGCGGTCACGATCCTGTCGGTCGCCCCGTCGGTGCTGCTGCTCGCGACGTCGTTCACCAAGATCGCGATCGTCCTGTCGCTGACCCGCAACGCGCTGGGCCTGCAGCAGTCCCCGCCCAACTCGGTGCTCACCGGGATCGCGCTGTTCCTGACCCTGTTCGTGATGGGGCCGGTCTTCTCCGACGTCAACGAGGTCGCCGTCCAGCCCTACATGGACGGGGCGATCACGGTCTCGCAGGCCTACGACGCCGGCGTCGTGCCGCTGCGGGAGTTCCTGCTCGGCAACACCCGCGACGACGAGCTGCAGCTCATGGTGGGCCTGTCCGGTGAGGAGCAGCCCGAGGACCCGGCCGCGGTCAGCATGACCACCCTGGTGCCGGCGTTCGTCCTCTCCGAGCTCAAGAGCGCCTTCATCATCGGGATCGTCGTGTTCATCCCGTTCCTGGTGCTGGACATGCTGGTCAGTGCCGCGCTCATGGCGATGGGCATGATGATGGTCCCGCCGTCGGTCGTGTCGCTGCCGTTCAAGCTGCTGCTGTTCGTCGTGGTCGACGGGTGGGCGCTGATCACCACCGCGCTCGTGGGCAGCTACACGTGAGCGACGCCGACGTCACCGACATCGCGGTGCAGACGATGACCGTGGGCGCCAAGGTGGCCGCCCCGGTCCTGCTCACCGCGCTGCTGGTCGGGTTCCTCATCTCGCTGTTCCAGGCCGCGACCCAGATCCAGGAACCGACCCTGTCGTTCGTGCCGAAGATCATCGCGGTGTCCGTCGCGCTGCTGGTCACGGGCAACTGGGTGCTCGCCGAGATGGTGAGCTTCACCGAGCACCTGTTCGACCAGCTGCCGCGACTGCTCGGGCGGACCTGACCGGATGGACCTCGAGGTCCCGGCGGTCACGCTCGCGGCCCTGCTGCTCGCCACCGCCCGGGCGGCCGGGTTCGTCCTGCTCGCCCCGCCGTTCAACACCCGCACCATCCCGGCGCCGGTCAAGGGGGCACTGGCCCTGGCGCTGTCGGTCGCGCTGGTCGACCGCGTGGCGCCCGGCCTGCCCGAGCCCAGCGCCGGCTTCCTCGTCGTCACCGCCGTCAGCGAGGTCGCCATCGGCGCGGCGCTGGGCTTCGTCGTCCAGCTGTTCTTCACCGCGGTGCAGTTCGCCGGGGAGCTCATCGACGTCACCGGCGGCTTCACCCTGCAGCCGGCCTACGACCCGCTGGCCATGACGATGAACTCGGTCATGGGCAAGCTGCACTCGCTGCTGGCCACGACGCTGCTGTTCACCAGCGGCGGGCACCTGCTGCTGGTGCGCGGCTTCGCCACCTCCTACGAGGGGCTGCCGGTGACCGGCGGGTACCCCGCCGACTCGATCGGCGAGGTGGTGCTGACCGCCTTCTCGATGATGTTCCTGGCCGCGCTGCAGATCGCCGGGCCGATGGTGGCGGTGCTGCTGCTCGCCGACGTCGCGCTCGCCCTGCTCTCCCGGGCCGCGCCGGCGCTCAACATCTTCGCGATCGGCTTCCCCGTGAAGATCATGCTGACCCTGGCGCTGCTCGGCCTCACCTTCCCGCTGCTGCCCTCGGCCCTCGACGCGCTGCTCGAGCAGGCCGCCCGCGCCGTCGTCGGCCTGCGGAGCGGATGAGCCGCGGTGGCCAAGGACGGACCGGGCGGTGAGAAGACCGAGAAGCCCACTCCCAAGCGCCTCAAGGAGGCGCGCAAGGAGGGGCAGATCCCGCGCACCCAGGAGCTGGGCACCTGGGCGGGGGTCGCGGTGGCCAGCGCCCTGTTGCCGATGCTGGTGGGCAACACCTTCGACGAGGTGGGCCGGCTGTTCGTGCAGGTCGGGACGGTCATCGAGCACCCGGAGGTGTCGCGGGTCGACCCCCTGCTGGGGCAGGCGCTGTCGGCCTTCCTCGCGACCGTGCTGCCGGTCGCGCTGGCGCTGCTGCTGACCGGGGTGCTGGCCTCCGCGGCGCAGGGCGGGGTGGCGCTGGCGACCAAGGGCATGAAGCCGACGCTGAAGAAGCTCAACCCCTTCCCGGGGATCAAGCGGATGTTCGGCACCCACGGTCTCTGGGAGGCGACCAAGGCGGTCATCAAGACCATCGCGCTGGGGGTGGTCGTGGTCACCACCAGCGACCGGGCCCAGGAGCTGGTCTCGGCGTCGGGCGCGCTGCCGCTGTCGGCGGTCACCTCGGCCGTGGCCGACTCCGCCGTGCTGATGTTCCGGGTCGTGGCGGTCACCGGCCTGGGCATCGCGATCGCCGACTACGTCGTCGTCCGGGTGCAGACGATGAAGAAGCTGCGGATGACGAAGTACGAGATCGAGCAGGAGCACAAGAACTCCGAGGGCGACCCGCACGTCAAGGGCCACCGGCGGTCGATGCAGCTGGCGATGTCGCGCAACCGGATGATGGCCGAGGTCGCCGAGGCCGACGTCCTGCTGGTCAACCCCACGCACGTGGCCGTGGCGCTGCGGTACGAGCCCGAGCGCGGCGCCCCCCGCGTGGTGGCCAAGGGCGCCGACGAGGTGGCCGCCCGGCTGCGCGAGCGGGCCGCCGAGGCGCGGGTGCCGATGGTGCAGGACGTGCCGCTGGCCCGGGCGCTGCACGCCTCCTGCGAGCTCGGCCAGGAGGTGCCGCCGCAGCTGTTCACCGCCGTCGCCCGGGTGCTCGCCTTCGTCATGCAGCTGGGCGCGCGCGGCGTGCACGGCGGGTTCCACCGTCCCGGGTTCGAGGCCCCCGACGTCACCGGGCTGCCACGGGCCGGCCGCCGGAGGGCCCCGATCGCCTCCTGACCCGACCTCCCAGGCATGGGAAGCTCTCCGCACGTCTTGACGGTCCAGACGTGCGGAGAGCTTCCGATGCCCGGCGGCGGTGGGACGGCTGTGACGCGTGGGTCGAACGCGGTGGGCCGGAACCCGCGGGCTGCCGATGGGTGGTCCGTGCGAGGGATGACCAGGGCCGCGGTGCCGATCGGCGTCGTCGCCATCGTCCTGATGCTGGTGGTGCCGTTGCCGGCGGCGCTGCTGGACCTGCTGCTGGGGTTCAACATCACTGCCGCGCTGCTGATCCTGCTGGTGTCGATGCAGATCAAGCGGCCGCTGGACTTCGCCGTCTTCCCGTCGCTGATCCTCATCGCGACGCTGTTCCGGCTGGCGCTCAACGTCTCCTCCACCCGGCTGGTGCTCAGCGACGGCTACGCGGGCAAGGTCATCGAGGCCTTCGGGCACTTCGTCATCGGCGGTTCGCTGGTGGTCGGCCTGGTGATCTTCGTGATCCTCACGATCATCCAGTTCGTCGTGATCACCAACGGCGCGGGCCGCGTGGCCGAGGTCGGCGCGCGCTTCACCCTCGACGCGATGCCCGGCAAGCAGATGGCCATCGACGCCGACCTCAACGCCGGGCTGATCAACGAGGAGCAGGCCCGCAAGCGGCGCTCGGAGGTCACCAGCGAGGCCGACTTCTACGGCTCGATGGACGGCGCCTCGAAGTTCGTCAAGGGCGACGCGATCGCGGCCATCATCATCACGCTGATCAACCTGGTCGGCGGCTTCGCGGTCGGCGTCGTCCAGAAGGGCATGGCGCCGGGCGAGGCGGTCTCGACCTACTCGCTGCTGACCGTCGGTGACGGCCTGGTCTCGCAGATCCCGGCGCTGCTGCTGTCCACCGCGACCGGCATCATCGTCACCCGCTCGGCCTCCGACGGGGACATGGGCAGCGACCTGCTCGGCCAGCTCGGCCGGTTCCGGCAGCCGGTCCGCATCAGCGGCGGCGCCGCGCTGGCCCTGTGCCTGATCCCGGGCCTGCCGAAGCTGCCGTTCCTGCTCATCGGAGGGGCCTTCCTGCTCATGGCCGCCCGGATGCAGGAGGAGCCGGACGAGGACGAGACGGCGCCGGCCACCGCCGAGGACGACGAGCCCCGGCCGGACTCCCCCGAGGCGATCGCCGAGCGGATGCGGGTCGACCCGCTCGAGCTCGAGGTGGCCTTCGACCTCGTCGACCTCGTCGACACCGCCCGCGGCGGCGACCTGCTCGACCGCGTGAAGGCGCTGCGGCGGAAGGTCGCGATGGAGACCGGGCTGGTCATCCCGCTGGTCCGCACCCGCGACAACCTCGACCTGCCGGCGTCGCAGTACGTCATCTGGCTCAACGGCGTCCCCGCGGCCAAGGGCACCTCCCCCGCCGGCACCGTGCTCGCCATCGGCGACGCCCTCGACGGGCTGCCCGGCCGGCCGACCCGCGAGCCGGTGTTCGGCCTGCCCGCCAAGTGGGTGCCCGCCGAGCTGCAGCGGCAGGCGGAGATGGCCGGCGCCACCGTCGTCGACCGCTCCTCGGTCATCACCACGCACCTCGCCGAGGTCGTCCGCCAGCACTCCGCCGACCTGCTCGGCCGCGAGGACGTCCGGCTGCTGGTCGAGATGGTCCGCCGCACCCACCCGGTCGTCGTCGAGGAGCTCACCCCGGCGCTGCTCACCCTCGGCGAGATCCAGCGGGTGCTGCACGCGCTGCTCACCGAGAACGTCTCCATCCGCGACCTGGTGCGCATCTTCGAGGCGCTGTCGCTGCGGGCGAAGACCTCGACCGACCTCGACGGCCTGGTCGAGGCGGTGCGCTCGTCGCTGGGCGCGGCGATCAGCCACCCCTACGTCACCCCCGACGAGCGGCTGCACGTGATCACCCTCGAGCCGTCCTTCGAGCAGCGGCTGCTCGAGGCCGTCCGGCACAGCGACGGCGGCCAGGTCCTGGCGCTGGACGCCGGCTCGGTCGACGCGCTGGTCACCGGCTGCACCGGGCTGCTCGAGGGCGCCGAGAACCACGGCCTGTCGCCGGTCCTGGTCTGCTCGCCCCAGGTCCGCGCGGCGCTGTCCCGCCTGGTCCGCCAGGTCCTGCCCCGGCTGCCGGTGATCTCCTACACGGAGGTCTCCCGGACGGCCCAGATCGAGTCCCTGGGAGTGGTGAGCGGTGCCGTTGCCATCCGTTGAGGCGCCCACGCCCGAGGCCGCGGTCGCCGCGGCGCGGGAGCGCTACGGCAACGCGGTCCGGATCGTCGGCGTGCGCCGCATCCGCTCCGGCGGGGTGCTCGGCTTCTTCGCCACCGAGCGGTTCGTCGCCGAGGTGGAGGAGCCCGAGCCCGCCCGCCGCGCCCCCGCCTCGAAGTCGGAGTCGGCCCGCCGCATCGAGGCTGCGCTCAGCCGCGACCCCGGCCCGCTGGCCGACACCGGCGCCTTCCTGCGCGCCACCGAGCTGCACCGGTCCCGGCCCGCGGCCGCCCGGCCGACCACCCGGCCGGCGACCCGGCCCGCCGCGCTGCCCGACCCGGTGGACGAGCTGGCCGGCCTGCTCGGGTCCGGCGCCGCCGGCCCGGACGTCGACCTCTACTCCCGGACCTCGGTCGCCGCGGCCCGGACGCCGGCCTCCGGCGCGACCGCGTTCCGCCCGGCGGCCGCGGCTCCGCGCCGTCCGGCGGCCGCGACCGCTGCAGCTCCGCGCCGGGCGCCCCGGGCCGCGGTGCGCCCGCCGGCGACGCCGGCCGAGCCCGCCGGCCCCTCGCTGTTCACCGCCGCGCTCGCGCAGGTCGCGGCCGGCGACCGCGAGGTCCGCGAGGCCGTCGACGACGCGGTGCGCGCCGCGGCCGCCTCCTCCGCGGCCGAGGCGCTGCGGGCGCTGACCGAGGCCGCGACGGCGTCCGCGCCGGTCGAGCCGGCTCCCGCTGCGCCGGCGCCCCCGGTCGCCGAGGAGCCCGCCGCCCGGTCGGTGCTGCGCACGCCCACGCCGGCACCGGCCGCCCCGGCGATGCCGCTCGCCGCCGCGCTGGCCGCGGCGATGGCCGCGCCCGCGCCCGCCCCGGCCCCGGTCGCCGCCGAGCCCCCGGCCCCGGTCGCCGCGGAGCCGGAGGTCGTCGTCGACGAGTCCCCCGCCGAGGAGCCGGTCGCCGAGGAGCCGGTCGCCGAGGACGCCCCCGAGCGGCCGGTCCCGGACGTGGACATGTGGGCGGAGCCCGCCCCCGTGGCACGCCCGGCGGCCGCGCCCGCAGCAGAGCCGGTCGCCGCTGCCGACGAGCCCACCGTCGAGAAGCCCGCCGTCGAGGAGCCCGCCGTCGGGGTCGCGGAGGACGTCGAGGAGGACCCTGCCGACGAGTACGCCACCGACGTGCTGCCGGCCGTCGTCGTCGAGCCCATCGAGGTGCCGGCCCCGCAGCCGGTCGCCTCCGCCTGGAGCGACCCGGACCCCACCGGGCCGGCCACCGGCCGCGAGGAGGCCATCGCCGAGGTGCTGCGCGCCGCCCTCGCGCACGACACCCCGGACGACGCGCTCACCGACATCCTCCGCGGCGTCCTCGCCAGCGCGTCGACGCAGGGCGGAGTGCACCGCGGCCGCCCGCCCGTGCCGGCCACCGCCCGGCGGATGGACCAGGAGCCGGAGTGGGTCGAGGCATCGGCGGAGAGCGACGAGTGGGAGGTCGAGGAGGCCGCGGAGGCCGGCTCCGAGCTGGTCGCGCTGGCCCCCACCGCCAGCGACCCGGCGCCGGTGCTGCACGACGCCACCGCCGTCCTGCCGCCGCTCTCCCTCCTCCCGCCCGGCCCCGGGACCGCGCTCGCCGTGCCGCCGCTGCTGTCGCGCCCGCCGGTGCCGCCGCGGCGGCTGCCGCCGGTGCCCGGACGGGCCGTCGCGCAGGTGACCGCTCCCCCGCGGCCCACCGGGCTGGCCACGGTCACCCGCCTGCCCGTCGACACGCGCGCCGGCCGCGTCGTCGTCCCCTCGGTGCGCGAGCGCGCCGTGGCCGGCTCCGGCCGCGGACTGGTCGACCCGCGGATGGTCGAGGCGGCCGGCGTCGTGGCCCGGCTGCGGGAGCTCGGCGTCCCCGCGGACCTGCTCGGCGGCACGTTCGCGGCCGACGTCGCCGCGAGCGGCACCTACGCCGCGCTGACCCGCGCGCTGCGTTCCCTCCCGGTCGCCCCGGCGGCCCCGGCCGGGGCCGGTGAGGTGCTGCTCGTGGTCGGCCCGGGCGTGGAGACCCTGGCGGCCGCGCGGTCGCTGTCGGTCTCGATGCGGCTCGACCCCGACCGGCTGCAGTGGGCCACCCGCGGCGACCTGGCCGCGCTCGCGCCCGAGAGCAGCCGGATCACCTCGGTCGACACCGCACTGGAGCGCAAGCAGGAGGCCGCGCGGGCCGGCACGCCGACCGTCGTCGCGGTCGACGCGCCCGTGCGCGCCGGGGGCCGCACCTGGCTCGAGCAGGTCATGGCGATCTTCTCGCCGGTGGCCGTGTGGGCCGTGGTGGAGGCGACCCGCAAGGCCGAGGACGTCGGTCCGTGGCTGGACGGGCTGCCCCGCGTCGACGCGCTCGTCGTCCAGGACACCGACCTCACCGCCGACCCCGCCGCCGTGCTGGGGCGCACCACGGCGCCGGTGGCCCTGGTCGACGGCGTCCGCGCGACCGCGCACCGCTGGGCGTCGCTGTTGTGCGAGCGGCTGGAGACCGCTGAGGCATGAGCCCGCTGCGCTGGGACGTCCTCGCGGTGGGGCTCGTGCTGGCCCTGCCGGTGCTCGCGCTCGGCGTGCGCGGCGACTTCTCGGCCGACGAGGTCGCCGCCCGGCTGCCCTGGTGCCTGCTGGCCGGCTGGGGCGCGGTGGCGCTGCTGCGCTACGCGGCGACGCCGCCCCGCTCCCGCCCGGCGCGGCGCAGCACCGCGCCCGCGCCCGAGGCGGAGGAGCCGCCCCCGACGGCCTGACCCCCGCTCCTGCGGCTGCACTGCCGGTGTCCACAGGTCCGCGGGCCGTCCACGACGTATAGACCGGAGGCCGGCCGCGTGCCCCGGGGGCGACGGTGGCTCGGATGCAGTCCGAGGAGCAGCTCCCACCCACCCTGCGTCGGGTCCTGGTCGCCGGCGGGTGGAGCGACGACGAGCTCGCCCGTGCCCGCCGGTCCGGCGCCCTGTCACGGGTGCGGCGGGGCGCCTACGTCCAGGGCGCGCTGCCGACGGCCGCGGCGGTCCGCCACCACCTGCTCGTCCGGGCCACCGTCGCCGGGCTGCGCCGGGACGCCGTGGTCAGCCACGAGTCCGCGGCCGTCCTGCACGGGCTGCCGACCTGGGGGCTCCGGCTGGCCCGCGTGCACGTGACCCGGCAGCCGCCCGCCTCCAGCGACGTCAGCCGCACGCTGCGCTGCCACGTCGCGCGGCTCGAGGACGACGAGGTCACCGCGGTCGACGGCATCCCCGTCACCGACCCCGTGCGGACGGCCCTCGACCTGGCCCGCTCGCTGCCGTTCGAGCCGTCGGTGGTCGTGCTCGACGCGCTCCTCGCCACCCGCACGGACCACGCGGCCGCTCTCGGCGCCCGGCTCGCCCGGATGGCCGGGACCCGCGGCAGCCGCGCCGCGGCGCGGGCCGTGGCCTTCGCCGACGGCCGCAGCGAGAGCGTCGGGGAGAGCCGGAGCCGTGTCCTGCTCCACCGGCTCGGACTGGCGCCCAGCGGACTGCAGCACCCCGTGCACACCGCCGACGGCGTGCTGCTGGGCCGCGCCGACTTCGTGTGGGAGACCGAACGCCTGCTCGGGGAGTTCGACGGGCGGGTCAAGTACGGCCGGTTGCTGCGCCCGGGACAGGAGCCGGGCGACGCGGTCTTCGAGGAGAAGCGCCGCGAGGACGCCATGCGCGCGGAGGGCTGGGGCATGGTCCGCTGGACCTGGGACGAGATCAGCGGCTCAGGCCCGCTGGCCGGCCGCGTCGGACGTGCTCTGCGCCTGCGCCGACGCGCCGGCGCGTGACCGCACTGCCGGGGTTCCTCGTGCACTGCCGGTCCTGCAGCACCGGCAGTGCACGAGGAACGCCCGCAACGCGCCCTCCAGCGGTCAGAGCGGGAGGTCCTCCAGCATCTCGGTGACCAGCGCGGCGATCGGCGAGCGCTCGGAGCGGGTCAGCGTGACGTGGGCGAACAGCGGGTGCCCCTTGAGCTGCTCGACCACCGCGGCCACGCCGTCGTGCCGGCCCACCCGCAGGTTGTCCCGCTGGGCGACGTCGTGGGTGAGCACCACCCGAGAGCCGCTGCCCAGCCGGGACAGCACCGTCAGCAGCACGCCGCGCTCGAGCGACTGCGCCTCGTCGACGATCACGAACGAGTCGTGCAGCGACCGGCCCCGGATGTGGGTCAGCGGCAGCACCTCGATCAGCTCCCGCGAGGCGATCTCGTCGAGCACGTCCCGGGAGACCAGCGCGCCGAGGGTGTCGTAGACCGCCTGCGCCCAGGGCGACATCTTCTCGCCCTCGCTGCCGGGCAGGTACCCGAGCTCCTGCCCGCCGACGGCGTACAGCGGCCGGAACACGACGACCTTCCTGTGCGCCCGCCGCTCCATCACCGACTCCAGGCCCGCGCACAGCGCCAGCGCCGACTTGCCGGTGCCCGCGCGCCCGCCGAGGGAGACGATGCCGATCTCCGGGTCGAGCAGCAGGTCCAGCGCGACCCGCTGCTCGGCCGAGCGCCCGTGCAGGCCGAACGCCTCGCGGTCGCCGCGGACCAGCCGCACCTGCTTGTCCGGCGTCACCCGGCCCAGCGCCGAGCCGCGCGAGGACAGCAGCACCAGCCCGGTGTGCGCCGGGAGCTCCGCGGCCGCGGGCACGTACACCTCGCCGCTGTCGTAGAGCGCCGACATCTCGGCGTCGTCGAGCGGCACCTCGGCCATGCCGGTCCAGCCGGCGTCGACGGCGTCGAGCGCCCGGTACTCGTCGGTGTCCAGCCCCACGGCGGCGGCCTTGACCCGCAGCGGCACGTCCTTGGTGATCAGGCAGACGTCGCGGCCCTCGGCGCGCAGGTTCAGCGCGACGACCATGATCCGGCTGTCGTTGCTGTCGTTGCGGAAGCCGGCCGGGAGCACCGCCGCGTCGCTGTGGTTGAGCTCGACGTGCAGCGTGCCGCCGTCCTCCCCCACCGGGACCGGCGCGTCGAGCCGGCCGTGCGCGACGCGCAGGTCGTCGAGGAGGCGCAGCGCCTGGCGCGCGAACCAGCCGAGCTCGGGGTGGTGCCGCTTGTCCTCGAGCTCCCCGATGACGACCAGCGGGAGCACCACGTCGGCATCGCCGAAGCGCAGCAGCGCACGGGGGTCGGACAACAGGACGGAGGTGTCGAGGACGTACGTGCGGCGAGTGGTCACGAGTCGTCTCCCCTGGGGCGCGGGCTGCACCCCTTCTCGAAGGTGGCCGGGTCCCGGCGCAGGGGCCGGGAACCGGCCCCCCCTGGTCGACGAGGACGTCTGCACCAACCGGGCCTCCCGTGGACTCCGGGGCGGGCCCGTCGTCCACCCCGGACGCTAGAGCGGGGAGGTGACAGTCACATGACGAGCAGGCGGCGTGTCCTCCGTCGGGGGGACCCAACCGCCCCAACCACCCCACCAGCGGGTCAGCTCCAGTGCGACTCCGGCGGCCTGGGCAGCGGCCGCGAGGCCGGCAGCTCCCAGGTCTCCGGCGCAGGGGGTGGCACGCCCCTCCCCCGCCGCGGCCGGGCCGCCACGACCGCCCACAGCACCGGCACCAGCAGCACCGGCCACTGCACGCGCAGGTCGCCGATCCAGAGCAGGCCGGCCAGCAGCAGCGCGAACAGCCAGCCCGCCGTCCACAGTCCCAGCGCGCGGGCCTCCCGGGGGTCGCGACGCGGCACGGCTCAGGCGGCCGACAGCTCGGCGGTGACGGCGGCGGGGGTCAGCGGCTCGTCGAGCAGGCGCACGAAGCGGCCGGCGACGTCCTGGTCGGCGGGGCGGGCGCCCAGCCAGCGGCGCAGCAGGTCGTAGCCCTCCACGTAGGTGGTGATGTAGGCCCGCCAGAGGGGGTGGGTGAGGAAGCGCAGCTGCTGGCGCGCGCGCTCGGCGCTGACCAGCGACCAGCGCTGGATGTAGCCGGCCACCTCGTCGGCGTCGGCGCCCCGGTCGTGCAGCAGCACGGCGGCGTCCTGGCGCACCCGGTTCAGCGGCGCGGTGGCCGCGGCGATCCGCTCGGCGAGGTGCCCGTCGAAGCGCAGGCCCAGGTCGCCGAGGACCTCCGCCGACCACGGTCCCCAGCCCGCGCCGACGGCGGCGTCGACGCCGAGGTCGGCCAGCCCCTCGGCCATGAGGCACTCGGGGGTGTTGACCAGGAAGACGGTGTGCTCGAGGTGGCCGGCGCGCTCGACCAGCCCGCGCTCCTTGCGGCAGTGCTCGGTGTGGTGGCCGGGGTAGGACTCGTGGGCCACCAGGTGGACCAGCTGGCTGAGCCGGTGCGGCAGGTCGGCGTTGATCGCCACGCGGGAGCGGTAGTCGCCCTCGTAGTAGTTGAAGCCCGACCACGGCTTGTCGGTGACCACCTCGTAGCGCACCGTCTCGACCTCGGGCAGCCCGTACCGGCCGCGCACCCGGTCGCGCAGCGCGCTCGACAGCGCGTGCACCGCCGCCTCCAGCCGCTGCGGCGGGCACTCCTCGCGCCGCCGGTGGGCGGCGTAGCGCTCGGCCAGGGTGCCGTCGCCGGGCAGCAGCGCGTCGAGCTCGGCGTGCGCGGCGGCGTAGTCGACGGGGTCGCCGAGGGTGAGGTCGACCTGGAAGTAGCTGCGGACCTCGTCGAGGAAGGCCACCGGCTCGCCGCTCATCTTCCGGGCGGTGCACTCCAGCCCGGTGAGCTGGCCGCGGAGGAAGCCGGCGCGGTCGGCGGGGAGCCCCGCGGCGTCGAGTTCGCGCAGCAGCGCCCGGGCCTGGTCGCGCAGCGCCTGGGGCGTGGGCGCGGGCTCGTCCTCGACCTGCGCGCGGATCCGCTTCTCACCGGTGTAGGCGTCGACGAACCCGGACTCCAGGCGGTCGAACCGCAGTCCCAGCTTCACGTACTCGAGGGGGACGTCGACCGCGCCGGGTGCCATGGGCGCCAGTCTCTCAGCCCCCGAACCGGCGGTGCCGCGCAGCGTAGGCGCGCAGCGCCCGCAGCAGGTCGACGCGGCGGAAGTCGGGCCAGTAGACGTCGGTGAAGTAGAACTCCGAGTGCGCCGTCTGCCAGAGCAGGAACCCCGAGAGCCGCTGCTCGCCGCTGGTGCGGATGACCAGGTCGGGGTCGGGCTGGCCGCGGGTGTAGAGGTGCTCGGCGATGTGCTCGACGTCGAGCACCTCGACCAGCTCGTCGAGCGAGGTCCCCCGGCTGGCGTGCTCGGCCAGCAGCGAGCGGACGGCGTCGGCGATCTCGCGCCGTCCCCCGTACCCGACGGCGAGGTTGACGTGGGCGCCCGGGCGGCCGCGGGTGACCTCCTCGGCCTGCTTCAGCACGGCCACGGTCTCGGCCGGGAGCAGCTCGAGCGCGCCGACCGGCCGCAGCTGCCAGCGCCGGTCGGGCGCGGAGAGGTCCTCGGCGACGCCCTCGATGATCCGCAGCAGCGGGGTGAGCTCCGGCTCGGGCCGGGAGAGGTTGTCGGTGGAGAGCAGGAAGAGGGTGACCACCTCGACGCCGGCCTCGTCGCACCAGCCCAGGAACGAGGCGATCCGGTCGGCGCCGCGGCGGTGCCCGGCGTTGGGGTCGAGCAGCCCGGTGGCCCGGGCCCAGCGGCGGTTGCCGTCGATGATCGCGCCGACGTGGCGGGGGACGTCGACCCCGACCAGCTGGCGCGCCAGCCGGCGTTCGTACAACTGCGTCAGGACATCGCGGACCCACTGACGCGCCCCCACGGGTCCACCCTAGAAGGGCCCCGGTGCGCCGGCACCTACGCCTCCGTAACCTCGGGGCATGACCGGCGCCCCCGACGATCTCGACCCCGTCCGGGTACAGGCCGACGCCGCCGAGATCGAGGCCCCGCGCGGCGTCGCGGTCGGCACCGTCGTCGCGGAGGGCGAGCGGGTCGAGCGGACCTGGACCGCCGAGGACTTCGCCGACTCCGACTGGGAGCACCCCGACACCCGCCCGCGGATGCGCGGCTGGCTGCACCTGTTCGCCTTCTTCGGCGCGATCGTCGCCGGCGCCGTCCTCATCCCGCTGGGCTCGGTCCTGGGGGCGCGGTCGGGCTTCTCCGTCGCCGTCTACTGCGCCACCATCTGCGGCCTGTTCGGCATCAGCGCGCTCTACCACCGCCGCCGCTGGTCACCGCGCGGCTGGAAGGTCATGAAGCGGCTCGACCACTCGATGATCTTCCTGTTCATCGCCGGCACGTACACGCCGTTCTCCCTGCTCGCCGTCGACCAGCCGCTGGGGTACTGGGTCCTCGCCGGCGTCTGGGCCGGGGCGCTGGCCGGGGTCTGCCTCAAGCTGACCTGGCCGACGGCGCCGCGCTGGGTCGGGGTGCCGCTCTACGTCGGCCTGGGCTGGGTGGCCGTGTTCGTCCTGACCGACATCCTGCACATCGCCGGCGTGACCTCGCTGGTGCTGCTCGCGGTCGGCGGGGTGCTCTACACGCTCGGCGGGGTGGCCTACGCGGTGAAGTGGCCCAACCCGGTGCCCGGCGTCTTCGGCTACCACGAGGTCTTCCACGCCGCGACCATCGTGGCCGCGGTCTGCCACTACATCGCCGTCTACTTCGCGATGTACAACTCGCCCTTCGTGTGAGCGGATCCGTGGGCGTCCGCGGCAGTGCACGGCCGATCAGAGGAACAGCGGGCGCTCGTCGAAGCGGCGGGACACCCGGCCGGCCAGGCGCCAGGCCCGGGCGACGGCGTCGCGGTCGGCGTCGGTGACCAGGTTGCCCATCACCCGCAGGGCCACCGTCATCAGCGCCCGCGACCGCATGCCCACCGGGCCGGCCGCGGGCAGCAGGCGCGGCAGGGTGAGCAGCCCGGCCAGCCGGCGGGCGATCGAGAACGCCTCGCCGTAGTGCCGGCGCAGCGTGGCCGGCCACGCCGCCGACCAGTCCCGCTCGCCGAGCATCCCGGCCAGCGTCCGGCCGGTCTCCAGGCCGTAGTCGATGCCCTCACCGTTGAGCGGGTTGACGCAGCCGGCCGCGTCCCCGACCAGCGCCCAGTTGCGCCCGGCGACGCCGGACACCGCCCCGCCCATCGGCAGCAGCGCCGAGGCCGGCGCGCGCACCGGGCCCTCGAGCCGCCAGTCCTCGCGGCGGGCGGCCGCGTAGACCTCCAGCAGGGCCCTGAGCTGCACCCCGGCCGGACGGCGGGCGGTGGCCAGCGTCCCGACGCCGATGTTCACCTGCCCGGCGGCCTCGCCCAGCGGGAAGACCCAGCCGTAGCCCGACAGCAGCGCCCCGTCGGCGTCGCGCAGCTCCAGGTGCGAGGAGATCCACTCGTCGTCGCTGCGCCCGGAGGTCGCGTACCCGCGGGCGGCCACGCCGTAGGCGGTGTCGCGGTGCCACTGCCGGCCGAGCCGGCGGCCCAGCGGCGACCGGGCGCCGTCGGCCACGACCAGCCGCTCGCAGCGCACGGTCGAGCGCTCCCCGCCGACGTCGAACACCACGCCGGTGACCCGGTCCCCGTCGCGCTCGACGTCGACGGCGCGCGCGCCCTCCAGCGGCGTGGCACCGGCCTGCGTCGCGCAGGCCCGGATGCGGTCGTCGAGCTCGGTGCGCGGCACCGCGCTGCCGTGGTCGGGGAAGGCCCCACCCGGCCAGGGCAGCTCCCAGACCTGCCCGAAGCCGGCGGCGCGCAGCCCGCGGTTGCGCGCCCGCCCGCGCGCCCAGTCGCCGAGGCCGAGCAGGTCCAGCTCGGCGACCGCGCGCGGGGTCAGTCCGTCGCCGCAGGCCTTGTCGCGGGGGAAGACCGCGGCGTCGGCGAGCAGCACGTCCTGCCCCTCGCGCGCCGCCCAGGCGGCCGCGGCCGAGCCGGCCGGCCCGGCCCCCACCACGAGGACGTCGGTCGCGGCGGGGACGGCGGCAGCTGCTGGCACGCCCCCCAGTGTCCCTGCTCGCGAGCGGCGCCCACCCGGACAGGGCGGTGAGCGTGCGCAGCGGTCTACAGCTGCGGCCCGCGGGCGCGGACCTCCTCCACCGAGGCCATGGCGTCGCGCAGCTCGGTCAGCCAGGCGTCGGCGTGCTGGCCGACCAGCCGCACCGCCCAGACCAGCGCCTCCGAGCGGGAGCGGGCGACGCCGGCGTCGACGAGCGTGTCGAGCACCAGGCGCTCGGGCTGGCGCAGCCGGGTCATCACCGGCACGGAGGCGTTGGTGAACACCTCGCGGACGTCGCCGCACGCGGCGCCCCAGGCCACCGAGCGGCCGTAGCGCGCCTGGGCGGCGTCGGCGATCGCCATGCGCTGCTCGCGGGTGTCCTCGCGGAAGCGGGCGATCCGCCCGGCGCGGGCGGCGGCGGGGTCGCCCTCACCGGCGTCGGGCTCGGCCAGCGACCCGACGACGGTGATCTCGTCGCGGTCGACGGTGATCTCGACCGGCCCGGTGAACCAGCCGTCGGGCAGCCGGCCGGCGAACCAGCCGGCCACCTCGGCCCGGTCGACCGGGGGCGCGCCCTCGGCCCCGCGGCCACGGCCGCCGGGCCCGCGGCCACGGAAACCGGGAGCGCCCATGCGGGCGAAGGGGGAATCGGCGAATCGGTGGTGTCCGTGCACGACGGCCTCCTGACGAGGTGTTGATTACGCGCTTACACCGTAACGCCCGAGGGGCTGCGGCGGCAGTCGTCGCGCTACGCCGAGAGCGGACCGCGACGGCGCGTCATGCCGCGGTGACGCTGGCGTCAAGTGCCGTGCCGTGTCGCACTGGGGCCTCGATTCTTGGTCAGATCATGCCAATGAACAGCCGTTCATATCGACATCCACGGGCACGTCCGGCCATGGCGTCGATGGTCGTGTCGGCGGACTCTCACCTCGTCCGCACCACCCATCCCCCTGACCCCGGGAGACCGTCATGAGCACCACCCGCACCCGCGCCGCCGTCGTCCTGGTCGCTGCAGCGGCCGCGGTGACCGGCAGCGTCCTGCCCGCCTCCGCCGCGCCGGGCTGCAGCACGACCTGGGGCTCGCTGCCCGAGGCCGTCTCCGACGACGGCGGCGGCACCCTCGACGACGTCCGCGCCGGCCGGCACGCCTGCTACGACCGGCTGGTGCTCGACCTCGACGGGATCGACGCGTCCGCGGTGTCCTACGACGTGCGCTACGTGAGCCAGGTCGTGCAGGACGGCTCGGGCACCCCCGTCCCGCTGCGCGGCAACGCCGACCTGCAGGTGGTCGTGCACACGCCCGCGTACACCCCGCGCGGCACCGCCACCTACGCGCTGGCGAACCCCGCCGAGGCCGTGGGCGTGACCGGCTACAGCACCTTCCGCCAGGTGGCCTGGGCGCGGTCGTTCGAGGGGTCGAGCACCGTCGGCCTGGGTGTCCGCGCGCGGCTGCCGTTCCGGACGTTCGTCCTCGACGGCCCCGGGGACGGCTCCCGCCTGGTCGTCGACGTGGCCCACACCTGGTGAGCCCCGGGGCGGGCCCGCCGGCGTCAGCGTGCCGGCGGGTCCGTCCGCCCGTCGCCGTCCCGGGGTCCCTCGATGGCCCGCGGGGCCCGGCGGAGCGTGTCGAGCAGGTCCTGACCGGGCTGCCGGGGCTCGACCAGGTCGGCCGGGGTGTCGGGGACGACGACCCGCGGGGCGTCGGGCTCGTCGAAGCTGCGCGGCAGCCGCTTGAGGTGCCGGCTCATCGACTTGACGAGCAGCACGGTCGCCAGCAGCAGCACGAGGACGAGGAAGGCCCCCAGCGGGCCGGACTTGCCGACGTCCTCGGGCAGCTGCTGCTCGGCGGCGGTCACGGCTACGGAGACCGTGGCGAGCGCGCTCACGGGACCCCCACCTCGCTGCGGATGCCGGCGAACAGGTCGTCCTCGGGGAGGGTCGAGTCCACCAGGGAACGGGCGAGCTCGTAGTCCTCGGTGGGCCAGACCCGCTGCTGGACGTCCATCGGGCAGGCGAACCAGCGACCGGTGGGGTCGATCTGGGTGGCGTGCGCGATGAGCGCGGCGTCGCGGACCGGGAAGTACTCGGCGCAGGGCACCCGGGTGGTGACCCGGTGGGACATGTCCCGCTCGGGGTCCCAGCCGGCCAGCCACTCGGCGTAGGGCGACTCGGCGCCGGTCTCGAGCATCGCCTCGTGCAGCGCCCGCATCCGGGTCAGCGTGAAGCCCATGTGGTAGTAGAGCTTGCTCGGCTGCCAGGGCTCGCCGAGATCGGGGTAGCGGTCCGGGTCGCCGGCCGCCTCGAACGCGAGCACCGAGACGTCGTGGGTCTTGATGTGGTCGGGGTGCGGGTAGCCGCCCCGCTCGTCGTAGGTGAGCACGACCTGCGGGCGGAACCGTCGGATCAGCTCGACCAGCGGCGCCGCGGCCTCCTCGGTGGGCACCAGCGCGAAGCAGCCCTCGGGCAGCGGCGGCAGCGGGTCGCCCTCGGGGAGGCCGGAGTCGACGAAGCCGAGGAACTCCTGCCGGACGCCGAGGATCTCCCGGGCGCGGGCCATCTCCTCGACGCGCAGCTGCGGCAGGCGCTCCCAGATCTCCGGACGGTCCAGCGCCGGGTTGAGCACGGAGCCGCGCTCGCCACCGGTGCACGTCGCCACCAGCACCTCGACGCCCTCGGCGACGTACTTCGCCATGGTCGCCGCGCCCTTGCTCGACTCGTCGTCGGGGTGGGCGTGCACGGCGAGCAGGCGCAACGGGTCTGCTTCGGTCACCCGACCAGTGTCCCCCGGCGTGGGGAGAGCCCGCCGCGTCCCGGCGGCCCGGACGGGTGGATGTGCTGCTCCTCACGTCCGGCGTGGGTAACCTGCTCCCTCCCCGCCGGGGCGCCCGCGTCCCTGCAGGGGCCCTCCGGCCGGTGTTAGCTTGGCCGGATCGACGTCGACCCGTCTCCCGGCCGGGAGGCGGCTCCCGAGCTGCAGGAGTACCCCGCGTGACCACCCCCACCGAGAACGAGCAGGGCATCTGGCTGACCCAGGAGGCCCACGACCGGCTGAAGGCCGAGCTCGACCAGTTGGTGGCCGGCCGTCCCGCCATGGCAGCCGAGATCAACGCCCGCCGCGAGGAGGGCGATCTCAAGGAGAACGGCGGCTACCACGCCGCCAAGGAGGAGCAGGGCAAGCAGGAGGGCCGGATCCGCCAGCTGACCGACCTGCTGCGCAAGGCCCGCGTCGGCGAGCCCCCCACGACCGCGACCTCCGCCGAGCTCGGCACCGTGATCACCATCCGGTTCCAGGGCGACGACGAGACGGAGAAGTTCCTCCTCGGCTCCCGCGAGATCGCCGGCACCACCGACCTCGCCGTCTACTCGCCGGAGTCGGCCATGGGCTCGGCGATCCTCGGCGCGAAGCCGGGCACGTCGGTCACCTACCAGGCGCCCAACGGCCGCGACATCACCGTCGAGGTCGTCGCCGTCGAGCCGTTCGTCCCCTGACCCGGCACCGCGTCGTGGCCCGCTCCCGGCGGGCGGAGAACACCGGCTTCGTCTGCGTGCACTGCGCCGCCGACGTCCCCGCGAACACCGACGGGCACTACCGCAACCACTGCCCGGTGTGCCTGTGGTCGCTGCACGTCGACGAACTGCCCGGCGACCGGGCCAGCGACTGCCGGCAGCCGATGGAGCCGATCGGCCTCGTGGAGAAGTCCGGCAAAGGCTGGCAGGTGGTGCACCGCTGCACGGCGTGCGGCCACCGCCAGCCCAACCGGCTCGTGCGCGACGGCGACGCCCCCGACGACCTGGACCTGGTGCTGTCCCTGCCCTGGCTGTAGGCGCCTCTGCGGGCGTTGCTCGCGGGTTGCCGGTCCTGCAGCACGGGCAGTGCGCGAGGAACGCCCGCAGTGCAGCGTCACTCAGGCCGGCGCGAGGCCGCGGCGGCGCAGCAGCGGGCCGGGGTCGGCGTCGCGACCGCGGACCGCCCGGAAGGCCTCCAGCGGGTCCACCGACCCGCCGCGGGACAGCAGGCGCTCCCGGAAGACGTCGCCGTTCTCCCGTCGCAGCCCGCCGTTCTCCCGGAACCACTCCACCGTGTCGGCGTCGAGGACCTCCGACCAGATGTAGGAGTAGTAGCCGGCCGCGTAGCCCCCGGCGAAGACGTGCTGGAAGTACGTCGTCCGGTACCGCGGCGGCACCAGCTCGAAGGCGACGCCGGCCTCCTCCAGGGCGCGCCGCTCGAACTCCGCGGGATCGCCGACCTCGGTCTCCGGCGTGATCCGGTGCCAGGCCTGGTCGAGCAGCGTGGCCGCCAGGTACTCCAGCGTCGCGAACCCCTCGCCCCACAGCCGGGCGGCGTCGATCGCCTCCACGACGGCGGCCGGCAGCGGCTCCCCGGTGTCGACGTGCCGCGCGTAGTGCGCCAGCACCTCCGGCCACAGCGCCCACATCTCGTTGACCTGGCTGGGGAACTCGACGAAGTCCCGGGGCACCGCGGTGCCGGCGAACCGCGGGTAGGTCACCGCCGAGTTCAGCCCGTGCAGCGCGTGGCCGAACTCGTGGAACAGCGTGTCGACCTCGTCCAGGGTCAGCAGCGTCGGCCGCCCCTCGGGCGCGGGCGCCACGTTGAGGTTGTTGACCACGACCGGCCGGGTGCCCAGCAGGCGGGACTGGGTGACGAAGGAGCTCATCCACGCCCCGCCGCGCTTGCCCTCGCGGGCGAGGAAGTCGCCGAGGTAGAGGCCGACCGGCTCGCCGTCGGCGCCGGTGACCTCCCAGACCCGCACGTCGGGGTGGTAGCCGGCGAGGTCGGGACGCGCGGTGAAGCGCAGGCCGTAGAGCAGCTCCGCGGCCCGGAAGACGCCGTCGACGAGCACCCGGTCCAGCTCGAACCAGGGCCGCAGCGCCGCCCGGTCGACCGAGTACCGCTCGGCCCGCACGCGCTCGCTGTAGAACGTCCAGTCCCAGGGCGCGAGCTCCTCGACGCCGTCCCGGGCGGCGACCTCGGCCAGCGTCCGCGCCTCGGTCCGCGCGTTGGCCACCGAGGGGCCGACCATCGAGCCGAGCATCGCGTCGACGGCGGCGGTGCTGCCCGCCGTCTGGTCGGCCAGCACCAGGTCGGCGTGGGTGGCGAAGCCGAGCAGGCGAGCGCGCTCGGCCCGCAGCCGGGCGATCCGGGCGGCCACCGGCCCGTTGTCGTGCTCCCCGGACGACGCCCGGCCCACCGACGCCTCGAACACCCGGCGGCGCAGCGCGCGGTCGCGCAGCTTGGCCAGCACCGGCTGGCCGGTGGGCAGGAGCAGCGGCAGCACGTACCCGTCGAGGTCGCGGTCGGCCGCGGCCCGGGCCGCCGCGGCGACCTCCTCCTCCGACAGCCCGTCGAGCTCGGCGGCGTCGGCCACCCGGACGGCGGCGGCCTCGGTGGCCAGCTGCAGGTTCTGCCCGAACTGCGTGGACAGCTCCGACAGCTCGCGGTTGAGCTCGGAGAGCCGGGCGCGGCCGGCGTCGTCGAGGCGGGCCCCGGCCAGCACCCGGTCGAGGTGGTGCCGCTCGACCAGCCGCACCGCCTCGGCGTCCAGACCGGAGCCGGAGCGCGCCTCGTGGACGGCGTCGACCCGGGCGAACAGCGCCGGGTCCAGGCGCAGCGCGTCGGCGTGCGCAGCCTGCAGCGGGGCGAGCTCCCGTTCGATCTCCCGCAGTCGCGGGGTCGACACCGACGACGCCAGGTTGGCGAACACCGCGCCGGCCCGCCGCAGCAGGGCGCCGGAGCGCTCGAGCGCCACGATGGTGTTCTCGAAGTCGGGCGGCTCGGCCGACCCGGTGATCACCGTGATCTCCGCCCGCTGCTCGGCCATCCCGGCCAGCACCGCCTCGCGGCAGTGCTCGACCGTGACGTCGGCGAACGGCGGCAGCCGGTAGGGCAGCGGCGACTCGGTCAGCAGCGGGTTGCCGGAGGCGACGGCGGAGGTGGGCACGGCGGGGGCGGGCTCGGCGCTCATCGCCGCCAGTGTCACTGCGGTCCTACCGGACCGCACCGCGGCCAGGTGTCCAGAAGGACCCCCTTCTCCCCACCCCTCGCAGGCTCGGGGCGGGGCCCGGAAGGGGGCCTCCTGCCGCGGAGCCCCACCCGCCGCTCCTCGCGGAGGCCTCCGGCCCCCACTCCTCCCGGCGACGGGCCGAGCCCGTGGCCCTCACTCAGCGGCCGGCGGCCCGCTTGTAGAGGCGGGCCGACAGCGGCACGAACACCGCGAGGATCAGCGCCGTCCACAGCAGCGTGTAGAGCACCGGGTTCTGCAGCGACCACGCCTCGGGCTCCGGGTAGCCGGGCGGCACGTTGCCGAACAGCTCCCGCGCGGCGAGGGTGACCGTCGAGACGGGGTTCCACTCGGCTAAGGTGCGCAGCACCGCCGGGAAGGTCTCCAGCGGCACGAAGGTGTTCGCGATGAACGTCAGCGGGAAGATCACGATGAAGCTGGCGTTGTTGACCACCTCCGGCGTGCGGACCAGGAGCCCGACCACCGCCATCAGCCAGGAGACCGCGTAGGCGAAGACCAGCAGCACGAGGAACCCGCCCACCGCCTCGCCGAAGGACGAGTTGATCCGCCAGCCGACCAGCAGGCCGGTCACCGCCATCACCGCGATGGAGATGACGTTGAGCCCGGCGTCGGCGACGGTGCGCCCGACCAGCACCGCCGCGCGGGACATCGGCAGCGACCGGAACCGGTCGATCAGCCCCTTCTGCAGGTCCTCGGCGATGCTCACGCCGGTGACGGTGGAGCCGAACACGACCGTCTGCGCGAAGATGCCCGGCAGCAGGAACTCGGCGTAGCTGATGCCCGGCGGCAGGCCGCCGATCGCGCCGCCGAACACGTACCGGAACAGCACCACGAACATGATCGGCGACAGCGTCGCGAACACGATCAGGTCGGGCACCCGCTTGACCTTGATCAGGTTCCGCTTGGTGATGACGACGCTGTCGGACAGCGTCGCGGACAGCGAGCTCATCGCACACCTCCGGCGGGGACCGGCTGGGCCGCCGCGTCGTCCTCTCCGTCCTCGGCCGCGTGGCCGGTGAGGCTGAGGAACACGTCGTCGAGGTCGGGCCGGCGCAGCCCGACGTCGAGGACCTCCACGGAGCTGCCGGCCAGCAGCCGCAACGCCTCGGCGAGGTCGTCGGTGCCGCCGCGCACCGGCACGCTCAGCCGGCGGGTCTGCTCGTCGCGCTGCGGCTCCCCGGAGGCCAGCGGTGCCAGCAGCCGGGCGGCCTCCTCCAGGTGCTCGGTGCGACCCGCGGTCAGCTCCAGCCGCTGCCCGCCGACCTGCGCCTTGAGCTCGTCGGCCGTGCCGCGCGCGATGACCCGGCCCCGGTCGATGACCACCATCCGCTCGGCCAGCCGGTCGGCCTCCTCGAGGTACTGGGTGGTGAGCAGGACCGTCGTGCCGCCGCCGGCCAGGTCGGCGATGAACTCCCACATCGCCAGCCGGCTGCGCGGGTCGAGCCCGGTGGTGGGCTCGTCGAGGAACAGCACCCGCGGCCGGGCGATGAGCGAGGCGGCGATGTCCAGCCGCCGGCGCATGCCGCCGGAGTAGGTCTTCGCCGGCCGGTTGGCCGCTTCGGTGAGGTCGAAGCGCTCGAGCAGCTCCCCGGCCCGGGTGCGCGACTCGCGCTTGCCGAGCCGGTAGAGCCGGCCGACCATCTCCAGGTTCTCGAACCCGGTCAGGTACTCGTCGACCGCGGCGTACTGCCCGGTCAGCCCGATGACCGAACGCACGCTGTCCGGGTCGCGCACGACGTCGACGCCGGCCACCTCGGCGCGCCCGCCGTCGGGCTGCAGCAGCGTGGAGAGGATGCGGACGACTGTGGTCTTGCCCGCGCCGTTGGGGCCCAGCAGGCCGAGGACGCTGCCCTCGGGGACGGTGAGGTCCACCCCGGCCAGGGCCGTGGTGGACCCGAACCTCTTCTGCAGTCCCTCGACGAGGATCGCGTCGCTCATGCCGGCGGAACCACGTGTGAGCGCCGACACTTCCCGAGCCCCGTCCGCCCCGCGCGAACGCCTGGTCGCCTGTTGTCCGTCTCCACAGCGCCTCTCCGTCCCCGGTGGGCCCGGCGGCCCTCGTGGGACAGACGCCGCGGCGGCGCGGAACTGATCGCTCAGGCCTCCGCGACGGCGAAGCCGGCCTCCTCGAGGGCGGCGGTGACCGACCGGGCGTGGTCGGGACCGCGGGTCTCGAGGACGACGAAGACCTCCACCTGGCCGAGGTCGAGGCGGGTCGCCGTCCGCTCGTGCTCGACCTCCAGCACGTTGGCGCCGGCAGCGGCCAGCACCGACAGCACCGCGGCCAGCGAGCCGGGCCGGTCGGGCACGCGCAGCCGCAGCCGCAGGTAGCGGCCGGCCGCGGCCATGCCGTGCTGCACGACCTTGAGCAGCAGCACCGGGTCGATGTTGCCGCCGGAGACGACCGCGACCACCGGCGGCTCGAAGGCGCCCGGGGCGGCCAGCACCGCGGCCACCGCGGCGACCCCCGCCGGCTCGACGACGAGCTTGGCCCGCTCCAGGCAGAACAGCAGCGCCTGGGACATGTCCTCCTCGGTCACGGTGCGGACCTCGTCGACCAGGTCGCGGACGTGCGCGAAGGTGAGGTCACCGGGAGACCCGACGGCGATGCCGTCGGCCATCGTGGCCATCCCGGACAGCGCCACCGGCCGGCCGGCCGCGAGCGAGCCGGGGAACGCGGCGGCCGCCGCGGCCTGCACGCCGACCACCCGCACGCCCGGCTTGCGCTCCTTGACGGCCGCGGCCACGCCGGAGACCAGCCCGCCGCCGCCGGTGCAGACGACGACGGTGGCGACGTCGGGGCACTGCTCGAGGACCTCGAGGCCGACGGTGCCCTGCCCGGCGATGACGTCGGGGTGCTCGAAGGGGTGGATGAAGACCGCGCCCGTCTCCTGCGCGTGCGCGACCGCCGCGGCCAGCGCGTCGGTCAGGTCGGCCCCGGTCAGGCGGGCATCGGCCCCGTAGCCCCGCGTCGCCGCCACCTTGGGCAGCGGCGCGGTCTCGGGCATGAACACCGTGGCCCGGATGCCGAGCATCCGGGCCGCCAGGGCCACGCCCTGCGCGTGGTTGCCGGCGCTGGCCGCGACCACGCCGCGCGCCCGCTCCTCCGCGGAGAGCCGGGACAGCCGGGTGTAGGCACCGCGGAACTTGAACGAGCCGGTGTGCTGCAGGTTCTCGCACTTGAGGAACACCGGCCCGCCCACCCGCTCGGCCAGCGCCCGCGAGTGCTCGAGCGGGGTGTGCCGGACGACGCCGTCGAGCAGGGCGGCGGCCGCCGCGACGTCGTCCCCACAGACCAGCTCCGTCCCCACGCCGCCGATCCTCGCAGGCCCGTGACCCGCAGGCGTTCCCGGATCGTCGCAGGTGGTCGTACCGTGGCTGGAGTGACGGACGTCGCACCTGCGCAGACCCCACCCGCACCCACGACCCTCGGCGAGCTCCGCGCCTCCGGAGCCGTCGCCCGGCCGGTCAAGGCCGAGATCCGCGCCAACCTGCTCGCCCGCCTCGGCGCCGGCGAGCCCACCCTGCCCGGCATCGTCGGCTTCGAGGACACCGTCGTCCCCGAGGTCGAGCGGGCCCTCATCGCCGGCCACGACCTCGTCCTGCTCGGCGAGCGCGGCCAGGGCAAGACCCGGCTGATCCGCACCCTGGTCGGCCTGCTCGACGAGTGGACCCCGGTCCTGGCCGGCAGCGAGCTCAACGAGCACCCGCTGGCCCCGATCAGCGCCTGGGCGCGCCGCCGGATCGCCGAGCTCGGCGACGACACCCCGGTCACCTGGCTGCACCGCAGCGAGCGCTTCGGGGAGAAGCTGGCCACCCCGGACACCAGCGTCGGCGACCTCATCGGCGACGTCGACCCGATCAAGGTCGCCGAGGGCCGCACGCTGGGCGACCCCGAGACGGTGCACTACGGCCTGGTGCCCCGCACCAACCGCGGCGTCTTCAGCGTCAACGAGCTGCCCGACCTCGCCGAGCGCATCCAGGTCGCGCTGCTCAACGTGCTCGAGGAGCGCGACATCCAGATCCGCGGCTACCGCGTGCGGCTGCCGCTGGACCTGCTGCTGGTGGCCAGCGCCAACCCCGAGGACTACACCAACCGCGGGCGGATCATCACCCCGCTGAAGGACCGCTTCGGCGCCGAGGTGCGCACCCACTACCCGATCGAGCTCGCCGACGAGATCCGGCTGCTGCGCCAGGAGGCGAGGACCAGCGGGCTGGGCGCACCGAGCGGGCACGACGCGTTCGACGCGCCCGTCGTCCCCGAGCACCTGCTGGAGATCGTCGCCCGGTTCACCCGGCTGGTCCGCGAGTCCAGCCACGTCGACCAGCGCTCCGGCGTGAGCGCCCGATTCGCCATCGCCGGGCTGGAGACCGTCGCCGCCTCCGCCGTCCGCCGGGCCGCCGTCGCCGGGGAGACCCGGCCGGTCGCCCGTGTGGTCGACCTGCCGAGCGTCGTGCCGGCCAGCCGCGGCAAGGTCGAGTTCGCCGACGCCGGCAGCGACCCCGACGACGACCGCGAGCTGGAGGTCCTCGAGCACCTGCTGCGGCAGGCGACCGCGCAGACCTTCCGCGCCCGCTGCGGCGGGCTGGACCTCACCGGCCTGCAGGAGCACTTCACCGGCGGGGAGACCGTCGAGTCCGGCGAGCTCGTGCCCGGCGCGGCGCTGCTCGGCCAGCTCGGCACCATCCCGCGACTGGCCGAGCTGCTCGGGCGGCTCGGCGTCCCGGAGGGCGAGCAGTCGGCCGAGCAGGCCGCCGCCGCGGTGGAGTTCGCCCTCGAGGGGCTGTACCTCACCCGCCGGCTGGCCAAGGACACCGACGGCACCCGCACGGTGTACGGGGCCTGACGGTGGCCCGCCCACGCCCCGGCAGGGGGTACCGGTACGGCCGCTGGCGGGGCGGCCCCGATCCGCTCGCCCCGCCCTACGACCTCGGCAGCGCCGTCGACGAGATCGGCGACTCGGTGCTCGGCGGCAGCGGCGTGCGCGAGGCGCTGCGCGAGCTGCTGCGCCGCGGCATGGACGGCCGGCGCGGCCTGGACGAGCTGCGCCGGTCGGTCCGCGAGCGGCTGCGGCAGGCACGCACCGCCGGCCGGATGGACGGCACGCTCCAGGAGGTGCGCGAGCTGCTCGACCGGGCGCTGGAGGCCGAGCGCCGCGAGCTGTTCCCCGACCCCGACGACGCCGCCCGGCTGGCCGAGGCCGAGCTCGACGCGCTGCCGCAGGACACCGCGGGCGCGGTCCGGGCGCTGAAGGACTACCCGTTCCGCTCCGCCGAGGCCCGGGAGGCCTACGAACAGATCCAGGACCTGCTGCGCCGCGAGGTGCTCGACAGCTCCTTCGCGAACATGAAGCAGGCGCTGCAGAACGCCACCGAGCAGGACGTGCAGGCGGTGCGGGACATGGTCGCCGACCTCTCCTCGCTGATCGACGCGCACAACCGCGGCGAGGACACCGACGAGCGGTTCCGCGAGTTCATGGAGAAGCACGGGCAGTTCTTCCCCGACGACCCGCAGTCGGTGGACGAGCTGATCGACTCCCTCGCCCGCCGGGCCGCCGCGCAGGAGCGGATGATGGCCGGCCTCTCCCCCGAGCAGCGGGCGGAGCTGGCCGACCTCATGGCCCAGACGATGTCCGACCTGGGCCTGGCCAGCGAGATGGCCCACCTGCAGGACGCGCTGCGGCAGGCCCGCCCCGACCTGCCGTGGGGTCAGCGCGGGCAGGTCCCCGACGGCGAACAGGCGCTCGGCCTGGGCGACGCGACCAGCGCCGTCGCCGAGCTCGCCGACCTCGAGGCGCTGTCCAACCAGCTCTCCCAGGGCTACGCCGGCGCCTCGCTGGCCGACGTCGACGAGGAGCTGCTCGAGCAGGCGCTGGGCCGCGACGCCGTCGACGACCTCGCCGCGCTGCGCCAGCTCGAGCGGGAGCTGGAGCGGCAGGGTCACCTCGTCCGGCGGGACGGCAAGCTGGAGCTCTCCCCCAAGGCGGTGCGCCGGCTGGGCGCGACGGCGCTGCGGCGGGTCTTCGCCAAGCTCGACGCCACCGGCCGGGGCGAGCACGACGTCGCCGACGCCGGGGCCGCCGGGGAGCTGACCGGCGCCTCGCGCGAGTGGCACTTCGGCGACGAGCAGCCCCTCGACGTCGTCCGCACGGTCCGCAACGCCGTGCTGCGCACCGCCGGGGAGCCCCGCGAGGACCGGCGGGTGCGGATCGCCGTCGAGGACTTCGAGGTCGTGGAGACCGAGCGGCGCACCGGCGCGGCCGTGGCGCTGCTGGTCGACCTCTCCTACTCGATGGCGCTGCGCGGCACCTGGGGCGCGGCGAAGTCGACGGCGATGGCGCTGCACTCCCTGGTCACCACCCGGTTCCCCCAGGACGCCATCCAGATCATCGGCTTCTCCTCCACCGCGCAGGTGCTGCGGCCCGAGACGCTGGCCGAGCTGAGCGTCGACACGCTGCAGGGCACCAACCTGCAGCACGGCCTGATGCTGGCCCGGCGCTTCCTCGCCCGGCACCGCGACGCCGAGCCGGTGGTCCTGGTCGTCACCGACGGCGAGCCGACCGCCCACCTGGAGGACGACGGCACCCCGTACTTCTGCTGGCCGCCGATGCCGGAGACGATCGCCCGGACCGTCGCCGAGGTCGAGCGGGTGGCCCGGTCGGGGGCGACGCTCAACGTCTTCGCCCTCGACCCGGAGCCGAGCCTGGTGCACTTCGTCCACGACATCACCGCCCGGGCCGGCGGTCGGGTGTTCACCCCCGACAGCGACCGGCTCGGCGAGTACGTGGTGGCGGATTATCTGCGCTCCCGGAAGGGGCGGCGGGCCCGGTGAGGCATGGGAGCTCTCCGCACGTCCCGGCGGCGGGGACGTGCGGAGAGCTCCCTATGCCCGGCGCGGGCGGACCGGGTGCGAGCCGGTCGAGCTGACCCCCGGGATCGCGCCGGCGCGGAACGCGTCGACGAAGAGCCGGTGGTCCTCCTGCGTCTGCCGGGCGTAGGCGTGGGCGAAGGCCACCAGGTCGTCGAGGAACTCCGCGCGGCGGTCGCCCACCATCGCCCCGATCGCCTCCTCGACCTGGAAGTCGACGAGCGTGTGGTCGCTGTCGGCGTCCCCGACGCAGTGCATCTTCGCCGTCGCCCGGCCCAGCTGCGCCAGCACCGGGGCGATCTCCTCGGGCTCGGTGAGGTCCTCCCAGTCCAGGTCGTTCTCGTAGGGCGAGAGCTCCTGGACGACGAAGCCGACGCCGTCGATCTCGGTGTGCCCGAGGAACTGCGAGGCGTTGGACTGCAGCGCCCGCTGGCTGACCGCCGTCCGGTGCCCGTGGTGCTCGAAGTAGCCCGCGATCGCCGGGTCCCGGACGACGCGGCTGGGCGCGGCCACGTTGCCCTGCTTGACGGACAGGACGACGTCGTTCTCCAGCGCCTGGTCGTAGCCCTCCAGCAGCACGTTGTAGGCGGGTAGGCCCGCGCTGCCGATACCGAAGCCGCCGGTACCGATCAGGTCCTTGACGTCGTAGGCCACGTCGCGACGGCGCACCGGCGGCACCACCGTCGTCCGCCAGCGGTCCAGGGCCGCCAGCACGCGGTCGCGCTCGTCGTCGTCGAGCCTGCGGGTGCGGCCGCCGTCGGCGAAGCGCCGCTGGTACCGCTCGACGACGGTCATCCGGTCCAGCAGCGCGGCGCGGGTGCGCGTCGTCGTCTCCAGGATCGCCTCGCGGACCGCGCCCTCGGTGTCGGCGGCGGTGAGGGCGAAGGAGCGGTCGTCGTCGGAGCGGGCGAAGGCCGCGACCTGGTCGAGGTAGGCGGTCAGGTAGGTGCGCAGCAGGTCGGAGATGACGTCGTCACCGAGCGCCTTGCGCCAGGCGAGCAGCGCGAAGCTGGCGACGAACCGGCGCAGGTCCCAGCTGACGTGGCCGACGTAGGCCTCGTCGAAGTCGTTGACGTCGAACACGATCCGCCCGGCGCCGTCCATGTAGGTGCCGAAGTTCTCCGCGTGCAGGTCGCCCTGGATCCACACCCGGCTGGTGCGCTCGTCGGCCCACCGGTCCTCGAGGACGTCCATGTCGGCGTAGAACAGGCACGCGCTGCCCCGGTAGAAGGCGAACGGGTCGGCGGCCATCTTGCGGAACTTGGTACGGAAGGCGTCGGCGTCGGCGGCCATCAGCTCGGAGAACGCCTCGACCAGGACGTCGACGATCAGCCGCGACCGGTCACCCGACGTTCCCCTGGAGGCCACCCGCACGGGGGATTCGGACACGGAGCGCACCGTAGAGGCTCGCTAGCCTGCAGGACAGGTGGTCGCAGCGTGTGACGATCGGGGTGGCGGTGACTCGAGCGAGCAGGGCACGGCGGCTGGTGACCGCCGCTGCCTACGGCGGTGGCGGGGTCGGCCTCGCCGGTGCCGGCCTGCTCGCCCTGCTGCGCTGGGAGGCCCTGTCGGCCCGCCGCCGGGTGGAGGCGCGGACCGCCAAGCAGCCACCGCCCCCCGGCGACGGCGTCTACGGCCGGACCCGCGGCCGCGCCAAGCCACTCGTGTTCGCCGTGCTCGGCGACTCCAGCGCCGTCGGGCTGGGCGTGGAGCGGGCCGCCGAGACGCCGGGCGTGCTGCTCGCCGCGGCCCTGGCCGAGCTGGCCGAGCGCCCCGTGCGGCTGGTCCGCCTCGCGGTGTCCGGCGCGGAGTCCTGCGAGCTGGACCCGCAGGTCGAGCAGGCCGTGGCCCAGCGCCCCGACCTCGTGCTGATCATGATCGGCGCCAACGACGTCACCACCCGCACCCGGCCGGCGGTCTCGGTGCGCCACCTGGCCGACTGCGTGCGGCGGCTGCGGGAGGCCGGCGCGGAGGTCGTCGTCGGCACCTGCCCCGACCTCGGCACCATCCGGCCCATCGGCCAGCCGCTGCGGCTGCTGGCGCGGCGGTGGAGCCGGCAGCTGGCCGCGGCGCAGACGATCGCCGTCGTCGAGGCCGGCGGCCGCACCGTCTCCCTGGGGTCGGTGCTCGGTCCCTCCTTCGCCCAGGACCGGACCCTGTTCAGCATCGACGAGTTCCACCCGAGCGCCGCCGGCTACGCGGCGGCCGCCGCGGTCCTGCTGCCCGCCCTCGCCGACGCCGTCGGCGTCTGGCCGGCCCGGGACGAGCGACGCCGCGAGCGTCGCGGCAGCGTCCGCCCGGTCGCCCGGGCCGCCGCCCGCGCCGCGGGGCGCCCCGGCACCGAGGTCCGCGCCACCGAGGTGCGGGGCTCGAGCACCGGTCCGCTGGGCACCTGGGCGCGGCTGCTGCGCCGCCGACCCACCGAGCTGCCCACGCCCGAGGAGGTCCGCGAGGCCGTGGCGGAGGTGCCGGTCTCCAGCGCGCCGTGACGCGCACCACAGCGCTGCGGCGTCCCGGGCGCACCGGCGGTCCCCGGTCTCCCCAGGGGTAGTTTCCGGGGTGACCCGACACCCGGTGCTCCCCGGCCGGGAGCCCGCCTCAATGCGGAGGACCCCATGCCCGAAGCCGTCATCGTCGCGACCGCGCGCTCCCCCATCGGTCGCGCGTTCAAGGGGTCGCTCAAGGACCTCCGCCCCGACGACCTGGCCGCCACCATCGTCCGCGCGGCGCTGGACAAGGTGCCGGCGCTGGACCCCGCCGACATCGACGACCTGATGCTCGGCTGCGGCCTGCCCGGCGGCGAGCAGGGCTACAACATGGGCCGCGTGGTCAGCGTGCTGCTGGGCATGGACCACCTGCCCGGCACCACCATCACCCGCTACTGCTCCTCGTCGCTGCAGACGACGCGCATGGCGATGCACGCGATCAAGGCCGGCGAGGGCGACGTGTTCGTCTCCGCGGGTGTCGAGATGGTGTCGCGCTTCGTCAAGGGCAACAGCGACTCGCTGCCCGACACCAAGAACCCGGTGTTCGGCGACGCCGAGGCGCGGGTGGCCAAGGTCGCCGAGAGCGGCGCGGACTCCTGGACCGACCCGCGGGAGGCCGGCGACGTCCCGGACGTCTACATCGCGATGGGCCAGACCGCCGAGAACCTGGCCCTGCTCAAGGGCGTGACCCGGCAGGACATGGACGAGTTCGCCGTCCGCAGCCAGAACCTGGCCGAGAAGGCCATCGCCGAGGGCTTCTGGGAGCGGGAGATCACCCCGGTCACCAGCCCCGACGGCACCGTCGTCAGCAAGGACGACGGCCCGCGCGCCGGGACCACGCTGGAGGGCCTCTCCGGGCTCAAGCCGGTCTTCCGCCCCGACGGCCGGGTCACCGCGGGCAACGCCTGCCCGCTCAACGACGGCGCGGCCGCCGTGGTGGTCATGAGCGACACCAAGGCCCGCGACCTCGGCCTGACCCCGCTGGCCCGCATCGTCTCGACCGCGGTGACCGGCCTCTCGCCGGAGATCATGGGCTACGGCCCGGTCGACGCCTCGCGGCTCGCGCTGCAGCGGGCCGGCCTGACCATCGACGACATCGACCTCGTCGAGATCAACGAGGCGTTCGCCGCGCAGGTCATCCCCAGCTACCGCGACCTGGGCATCGACATCGACAAGCTCAACGTGCACGGCGGCGCGATCGCCGTCGGGCACCCGTTCGGCATGACCGGTGCCCGGATCACCGGCACGCTGATCAACGGCCTGCAGACCGAGGACAAGACCCTGGGCCTGGAGACCATGTGCGTCGGTGGCGGCATGGGCATGGCCATGGTGCTCGAGCGCCTCTCCTGAACCCGTCCGAGGCCGGCTCACCGGCCCCGGACACGACAGTGGCCCGGCCCCCGTGAGGGGACCGGGCCACTGTCGTCAGTGCGCTAGTTGTCCTGGAAGTAGGACAGCAGCCGCAGGATCTCCAGGTACAGCCAGACGACCGTGACGAGCAGGCCGAAGGCGATGTACCAGGCGAACTTCGCCGGGGCGCCGCGGCGGATGGCCTGGTCGGCCATGTCGAAGTCGAGCAGCAGCGAGAAGGCCGCCACACCGATCACGACGAGGCTGAACACGATGGCCAGCGGGCCGCCGTCGCGCAGGCCCAGACCGCCCGGGGTGAAGAAGCTGGCGATCAGGTTGACGAGCACCAGCGCCAGGACGCCGAACAGGGCGCCGACGATCCAGCGGGTCAGCTTGGGGGTGACCCGGATGGCGCCGGTCTTGTAGACGACCAGCATGCCGGCGAAGACGCCGAACGTGCCGATGATCGCCTGCACGACGATGCCGGGGTAGATGCTGTTGAAGGCCTCGCTGATGGCGCCGAGCGCGACACCGTAGAGCGCGCCGTAGGCCAACGTGGCCACCGGGTTGGCGATCTGCTTGAAGGCGATCACCAGGCCCAGGACGAAGGCCACGAGCACGGCCGGGAGGGCCAGGCCCCAGGCGGCCTGCCCGGGCATCGCCCAGACGGCGGCGGCGGCCAGGACGGTGACGAGGAACGACAGTCCGGTCTTCTGGACGACGTCGTCCATCGTCATGTAGCGCGTGGCCGGCGGGCTGAACGGAGCCGGGGCCGGGGCGCCGTACTGCTGGTCGCCGTAGGGCTGGCCGTAGCCCTGCGGCGCGCCGTAGGGCTGGGCGTACTGCGCGCCGTAGCCGGGAGCGGCGTTGCCCTGCTGGCCGTACGGCTGCCCGTACTGCTGGCCGTAGCCGGGAGCGCCGTAGCCCTGCTGACCGCCGCCGGAGGCGGCGTTGGCGAAGCCCCGGCCGAAGACGGGGTTGTGGCTGGGCATCGTCATCTCCTCGAGGTGACTGGTCGGTCGGTGGGCTGCGTCCTCACACCCCACTCGATCCCTGTAACGCTGCAGGGGGCCTGCGCGTTCCGCATCCCCGGGGGGTCACCCGACGGTGGTGGAGACGGCCGTGGCGCCGCCCCCGGGTGGGGACGGCGCCACGGCTGCCGGCACCGAGGAGGTCAGACCTCGACCCCACCGTGGTCGTGGTCGTGGTCGTGGCCGTGGTCCGGGGAGAGGCCGCCGCCACCGACCTCCTTGCCCGAGGGCTGGCGGAACTCACGGGCGTCGGGGTCACCCTCGAACGTGCCACCCGGGACCGGCCGGCCGGCCACCCCGTTCACCCGCGCCGTGTCGTAGGCGAGGATGAGCACCGCGTAGGCGATGGCGTCGGAGTTCTGGTCGAGGACCTTCGGGTCGACGTTCTCGATCGTGTCCCCGGCCCGGTGGTAGTTCGGGTCGTAGGACTGGCCGGCGGTGCCGCCGTAGGCCAGGGCCTGCTGCGGCGTCTTGACGCCCTCCGCACCGGTGAACAGGCCACCGGAGGGGATGCCGTTGTTGATGAACGCCTGGTAGTCGCTGCGGCCGCTGAACTCGGTGGCCTCGTACGTCAGCTCGCGGGCCTCGTAGAAGTCCTCGAAGACGTACTCGATCTGGTCCGAGCCCGGGGGCACGGTGACGCCGGTCGGCGCGGTGAAGGCCGACTGGTCGCCGTCGTAGATGAACCGGGCGAAGTTCGGCGACCCGACCATGTCGAAGTTTAGGTAGAGCCCGATCTGCTCCCGCTGCTCCGGGGTCAGGGCACCGACGTAGTGGTTCGAGCCGAGCAGGCCCAGCTCCTCGGCGCCCCACCAGGCGAAGCGGACGGTGTTCGTCAGCTTGGCCTTGGTGATGTTCTCGGCGACCTCGAGGATCGCTGCGCTGCCGGAGCCGTTGTCGTTGATGCCCGGACCCGCGAGCACGGAGTCGAGGTGGGCACCGGCCATGACCACGTTGTCCGAGGTGCGGCCGGGCAGCTCGGCGATGACGTTCTCGGTGGTGCGCGTCTCGCTGGTCGAGTCGATCGCGAGGTCGACGGTCGTGCCGGCGAGCGTGCCTCCCAGCTCGGGGGTGACGCCCACGACCGGGATGCGGATGCCGGGAGCGCCCAGGGTGCCGTTGAGCAGGCCGGGCACGTTGTTGACGACGATCACCGCGGTGGCCCCGGCGGTCGCGGCGTTGGCCGCCTTCACGGCGAACGCGCAGCTGCCCCGATCGACGAGCGCCACCGTCCCGGCGGCGAAGCCGGTGAAGTCCGCGGCCTCGCACCCGCTGGTGCCCGAGCCCCGGTCGACCGGGGTGACGACGTCGTCATCGACCGTCCCGGGACCTGTGTAGGTCATCGGCGCGTAGTCGGTGCCCGCGGTGTACGTCGCCTGCGCCGGGGCGACCTGGCTGAACGAGCTGCTCCGCAGCTGGAAGAACGGGAAGTCGAACGGCTGGACGGTGACGTCGTAGCCGACCGCCTCCAGCCGGTCCTTCACGTAGTCGACCGAGGCGTCGTAGCCCGCGGTGCCCGAGGCGCGGTTGCCCCCGTTGGCGTCGGCGATCTCCTGGAACGCCTCGAGGTGCTCGGTGACGCCCTCGAGGGTGACGCACTCGGTCAGCTTGGCGACGGTGTTGTTGTTGCGGGTCTCGCAGCCGCCGGCGGCACCGGCGGGCAGCGCAGCGACCACGCTCCCGGCCAGCGCGAGCACGCCGGCGCTACCGATCACGGCGAGCCGTGACCGGCGGGACGGGTGGACCTGGGTCATGGACGACTCTCCTCGCGTACGGAGTGAGCTCCGGTGCTCACGAGGGGTCACCCTGTCATTTGGGTCACCGCGCGCGTCAAGACCTGTCTTTTCTTCGGTCCATGGTGTAGTGGGCCGTCGATCGTGTGCCCCCGGTGGGACTCGAACCCACACTGCGACCCTTTTAAGGGGCCTGCCTCTGCCGATTGGGCCACGGGGGCGGGAACGGGCCGCCGGCCCGCGAGGGCAATCAGCTGACCTGCGCGCGGTCGGCGGCGGAGGGAGCGGGCAGCTGCCCGGTGCCGCCGAGCCCTGCTGCGGTGACGAACTCGCGGCGCGGGTCCTGCAGCTGGCCCAGCGCGATGACCTCGCGGCGGAACACCGAGGCCAGGGTCCAGTCGGCGACCACCCGCGCCTTGCGGTTGAACGTCGGCACCCGGCTGACGTGGTAGGTGCGGTGCATGAACCAGGCCGGCCAGCCCTTGAGCTTGACGCCGTAGACCTGGGCCACGCCCTTGTGCAGGCCGAGGCTGGCCACCGACCCGGCGTAGGCGTGCCGGTAGGGCCGCGGCTGACCGCCCCGCAGCACCGCGACGACGTTGTCGGCCAGGCGCTTGGCCTGCCGGACGGCGTGCTGGGCGTTGGGCGCGGTGGTGGCGCCGGGGTCGTCCTTGGTGAGGTCCGGGACGGCGGCGAGGTCACCGGCGGCCCAGGCGTCCTCCAGCCCGCTGACCTGCAGCGTGGCCTCGCACCGCACCCGCCCGCGCTCGTCGAGGGGCAGGTCGGTCTGCGCCAGCACCGGGTTGGGCTTGGTGCCGGCGGTCCACACCAGCGTGTCGCTGGCGAAGGAGTCGCCGTCGCTGAGCCGGACGACACCGTCGTCGGACACCGACTCCAGCCGGGTGTTGAGCCGCACGTCCATGCCGCGGGCGGTCAACTGCTTGACCGTCCAGGCGGCCATGTCCAGGTCCACCTCGGGCAGGATCCGCCCCGTCGCCTCGACCAGCACCCACCGCATGTCGCCGGGGGACAGCCGCGGGTAGTACTTCACGACGGCGTAGCGCGCCATGTCCTCGAGCTCGGCGAAGGCCTCGATGCCGGCGTAGCCGCCGCCGACGAAGGTGAAGGTGAGCGCGCGCGTGCGGACGGCGGGGTCGTCGGTGGAGGCGGCCGCGTCGAGCCGGGCCAGCACGTGGTTGCGCAGGTAGATGGCCTCGCCGACGGTCTTGAAGCCGACGCCGTGCTCGGCCAGCCCGGGGATGGGCAGCGTGCGGGCCACCGACCCCGCGGCCATCACCAGCACGTCGTAGGTGAGGTCGTAGGGGGCACCCTCGGCGGGTGCGACGCGGGCCCGCCGCTGCGCGTGCGAGAGCCCCACGACGGCGCCGGTGACCACCCGGCAGCGCGGCAGCGTGCGCCGCAGCGGGACGACCACGTGACGCGGCTCCACCGAGCCGGCCGCCGCCTCGGGCAGGAACGGCTGGTAGGTCATGTGCGGCTGGGGGTCGACCACGACCACCTCGGCCCCGCCCCGTGACAACCGCTTCTGCAGCCGCAGGGCCGTGTAGAGGCCGACGTAGCCGCCGCCGACGACCAGCACCACCGGACGGGACGTGGGACCCGGGCGAGACGCCATGGGGCCAGCCTAGGGGCGGACGGACCCGTCCTCCCCCCTCGCGGCGCCGCTGCCGGCGAGCTCCGTGGCCCGGGCCAGGACGGCGTCGAGCATCGGCTCGGTGAGCCGGCCGGTGAAGGTGTTCTGCTGGCTGACGTGGTAGCTGCCGAGCAGGGTCAGCTCCCCCCGCGGTCCGGACACGGTGACCTCGACGCCGTGGCCGAACGCCGGCCGCGGCCGGGGCAGCGCGTACCCGGCCGCGGCCAGCACCGGCCACAACGCCGTCCAGCCGAAGCCCCCGAGGACGACGGCGACCCGCAGCCGCGGCAGCAGGGCGAGCTCGCGGGCCAGCCACGGGGAGCAGGTGTCGCGCTCGGCCGGCGTCGGGGCGTTGTCCGGCGGCGCGCAGCGGACCGCGGCGGCGATGCGCACGCCGGTGACCTCCAGGCCGTCCCCGACGTGCGTCGACGTCGGCTGGTTGACCAGCCCCGCCCGCCACAGCGCGGCGAAGATCCAGTCGCCGCTGCGGTCGCCGGTGAAGACGCGGCCGGTGCGGTTGCCGCCGTGCGCGGCCGGCGCCAGCCCCACGACGGCGATTCGGGCGTCGGCCGGGCCGAGCCCGGGCACCGGGCGGCCCCAGTACTCCTCGTCGCGGAAGGACGCCCGCTTGACCCGGGCGACCTCCTCGCGCCAGGTGACCAGCCGCGGGCAGGCGCGGCAGCCGGAGACCCGGGTGTCGAGGGCGGCGAGGTCGCGTGCCGCGCGGGCGGAGCGGGCGACGCCCGCGGGGCTGCGGGTGACGGGGAACCCCTGGGCGTCGACTGCCACCGCCCCAGTGGACCACCCGCCGGCGACCCGCTCGTCGGGCGGGGTGGCCGGCGGATCTCCCCCTTCGGAGGGTCGGCGGCGGCGCCGGCGGTCCCTAGGCTCGGACCGGTCAGCGACCCGGCCGGACGGCGGGAGGCGCCGGGCGGACGAGGAGCGTGGACGGGTGACGGCAGGGCTGGGTGCGTCCGGGAGCGGGCTCGACGCGGCGGTCGGGTCGCCGCCGCCACCCGCGCCGGTGGCGTCCACCCCGGGCCGGGCGCGCACGGCGGTCGCCTCCGCGCAGGCCGACCTCGATGCCCTGGCCGGCGCCTGGGACGACCTGTGGCGCCGGACGCCGGCCGCCACGGCCTTCCAGTCCCACGCCTGGGTCAGCGCGTGGGCCCGCGCCTACGTGCCGGCCGGACGGCTCGCCGTCGTGACGGTGTGGAACGGCGACACGCTCGTCGCCGCCGCGCCGCTGTACCGGGTGCGCCGCGGTCCCGTTCCGGCGCTCGCACCCCTCGGCGGCCCGCTGAGCGACTCCACCGACGTCCTGGTCGACCCGCACGTGCCCGACGCGGGAGCGCGGCTGGCCGGCGCGCTGCTGCAGGTCCCCGGGTGGCGGGTGCTGGACCTGCCCGAGGTGCTGCCCGGCTCCGCCGCGCAGGCGTGGGCCCCGGGCTGGCCGGGCCGGGTCCGCCGCGCGCCCTCCTCGCTGAACCTGCAGCTGCCGGTCCTGCCGCAGGCCGGGGTCCTCGCGCGGGTCCCGACCCGGACGGCGGGGACGCTGCGCCGCAAGCTGAAGAAGATCGACCGGGCCGGCATCGAGCGGGCCGAGCTCGATCCCGGCGCCGTGCCGGCCGCCGTCCCCGAGCTGATCCGGCTGCACGAGGCCCAGTGGGCGGGCCGGCGGGGCAACCCCGAGCACTCCACCGCGCGGTTCCGCGCCTTCCTCACCGAGGCCCTCGGGCCGATGGTCGAGCGCGGCCAGGCGCTGGTGGTCCAGTACCGGATGGACGGCCGGCTGGTGGCCGCCGAGGTCGACCTCCTCGGCCACCGGCAGCTGGCCTACTACCTCGCCGGGATCGACCCCGGGCTGCGGCAGCACATCGACACCTCCGTGCTGCTGGTCAGCGCCGCCCTGGAGCGGGCCGGCCGGCTGGGGCTGGCCGAGTACTCCTTCCTGCGCGGCGACGAGGACTACAAGCTGCGCTGGCGCCCGGACCCCGTGACCGCCGAGCGGGTCCTGCTCGCACGACCCGGGCTGCTGGGGTCGGGCGGCTACCTGCCCGCGACCACCGCCGCCTCCGCGGTCCTCGCCCTCGCCCGCCGGGTGCTGGCCGGCCGCGCGCGGGAGCTGGCCCGGGCCGCCATGCACCGCATCCGGCAGGCCCGCGCGAGGGACTGACCGCTGCGCGCGGCGCGCGGGCGCGGCAGGCATGATCAGCCCATGGCCCGCAAGCAGAAGGCGCCGCTGACCTGGAAGCTCCTCGGCACGGGGACGGCCACCGTGTCGGGGATCGCCGTCCGCAAGCTCACCGACGCCGCCTGGTACGCGGCCCGCGGCAGCAACCCGCCGAAGAACCCGGCCGCCCCCGGGGTCAGCTGGCCCGAGGCGCTGGCCTGGGCCGCGTTCTCCGGGGTCGCCGTCGCCGGTGGCCGGTTGCTGGCCGCGCGCGGCGCGGCAGCGGCCTACCAGTCGCTGACCGGCAAGCTGCCCCCGGGGCTGAACGAGGCCGGCTGAGCGCCCTCAGCCCCGGGCCAGCCGCAGCGCGATGCCGTCGAGGATGTCGTGCTCGCTGACGACGACCTCGTCGAGCGCGAACGCGTCCATGACCACCCGCAGCACCAGCGCACCGGCGCCGATGACGTCGACGCGCCCGGGGTGCATGACGGCCTCGGCCGCGCGGCGCTCCCGGGTGGCGGTCAGCAGCCCCGCGGTGACCGACCGGACGGCGCCCACCGGGATGCGGGAGCCGTGGATGGCGTCGGCGTCGTAGAGCGGCAGCCGCAGCGCGAGCGCGGCCACGGTGGTCACCGAGCCGGCCAGGCCGACCAGGGTCGCGGTCTCCCCCACCGGGACCGCCGCGGCCACCTCGGCCAGCGCGGCGCGGATGTCGGCCTCGGCGGCGCCGATCTCGTCGGGCGTCGGCGGGTCGCCGTGCAGGTGCCGCTCGGTCAGGCGCACGCAGCCGACGTCGACCGACCGCGCGGCGCGGACCCCGCCGGCGTCGCCGAGCACGAACTCCGTGGACCCGCCGCCGATGTCGACGACCAGGTACGGCGGGCGCGGCGGCGGGTCGCCGTGCGCGGCCGCGGCGGCGTCCAGGGACGCGGTGGCGCCGAGGAAGGACAGCCGGGCCTCCTCGTCGCCGGGGACGACGTCGGGGAGCCGGCCGAGCGTGGCGAGGACCATGGCCTCGAAGTCGGCGCGGTTGGCCGCGTCGCGGGTGGCGCTGGTGGCCACCATCCGCACCGCCGTCGCGCCGAGGTCGCGGGCCTGGGCGGCGTACTCCGCGAGCACCACCCGGGTGCGCTCGACAGCCTCGGGCGCGAGGCGGCCGGTGGCGTCGACGCCCTGGCCGAGGCGGACGACCTCCATCCGGCGCAGCAGGTCGGTGTGCGGCCCCTCGGGCGGGACGTCGGCGACCAGCAGGCGGATGGAGTTGGTGCCGCAGTCGACGGCGGCGACCCGCGTCACGGGGACTCCTCCTCCTGGGCGCAGGGGCCGGGTGCCCACCACTCCCCCATCTCGGCCACGGCGCGGTCGCCGACGGGGTTGACCCCCGGGCCGGCGGCCAGGGCGTGGCCGGCGAGGGCGTGCAGGCACTTGACCCGGTCGGGCATGCCGCCGGCAGTGTTGCGGGTGGGCAGCTCACCGAGGGCGTCGCGCTCGGCCAGGTAGGCCTCGTGCGCGGCGCGGTAGGCCGCGGCCAGGCCGGCGTCGGTGCCGAGGTCGGCCTGCCACTCCCGCATCCGGCCGGCCGACTCCAGCCGGCTGGCGGCCGCGGACGCGCGCGGGCAGGTCAGGTAGTACAGCGTCGGGAACGGCGTGCCGTCCTCCAGCCGCGGCGAGGTCTGCACGACGTCGGGCTGGCCGCAGGGGCACCGGTGGGCCACCGCGCGCACCGCCCGGGGCGGGCGGCCGAGCTGGCGGCCGACGAGCTCGCGCTCCTCCGGGGTGATCGGCTCGCGCACCCGCTCCCCAGGCGCGGTCACCCGGCCTCCTCGTCGGCGTCGGCCACCGAGCCGAGCAGCTCCTCGTACCAGGGCCGCGGGGTGGTGTCGCCGGTGTCGGGCAGGGTGCCGGCGTCGCCCTCGGCCGCCTCGCCGTCGACCACGACGACCAGCCGGTCGCCGGGCAGCACGTAGGCCAGCCGCTCGCGGGCCTCCCGGGCGGTCCAGTCGGGGTCGGACTGGCGCGCCAGCTCCGCCTCGAGGTCGGCGATGCGCTGGTCGTACGCGGTGCTCTCGGCGGCCAGCCGGGCGAGCTCGGCGCGGCCCTCGAGCCACTGCCGCACCGGCCCGGCCAGGGTGAGCGCCAGCAGCAGGAGCAGCCCGACGAACAGCACCACGCGCCCGGTGACGAGCGGACGGCGGGCGACCGCGGCCCGCGGGGCCTGCCGCGGCGTCCGCCGTCCGGGACGGCGCGCGTCGGGGCGGCTGCCGGCGCCCGAGCGCGTCCCGGCCGGGATCGGCCGGGACGCGGCGTTCGACAGCGGCCGGCCGGTGGAACGCCGCCGGCCGGTGCCCGCGCTCACCTGCGTCAGCGGGCCCGCAGGCGCGGGAAGGCGGCCGCGCCGGCGTAGCGCGCGGCGTCGTCGAGCTCCTCCTCGATGCGCAGGAGCTGGTTGTACTTGGCCACCCGCTCGCTGCGCGCGGGGGCGCCGGTCTTGATCTGCCCGCAGTCGGTGGCGACGGCGAGGTCGGCGATCGTGGTGTCCTCGGTCTCGCCCGAGCGGTGGCTCATCATGCAGCGGTAGCCGCTGCGGTGGGCCAGGTTGACCGCGTCGAGGGTCTCGGTGAGCGTGCCGATCTGGTTGACCTTGACCAGCAGCGCGTTCGCCGCACCCCGCTCGATGCCGTCGGCCAGGCGGGTGGGGTTGGTGACGAACAGGTCGTCGCCGACGATCTGGACGCGGTCGCCGAGCGCCGAGGTCATCGCGACCCAGCCGTCCCAGTCCTCCTCGGAGAGCGGGTCCTCGATGGACACGACCGGGTAGGCGTCGACGAGCTCGCGGTAGTAGTCGACCAGGAACTCCGCCGAGCGGGTCTGGCCCTCGAAGTCGTAGCCGCCGTCGCCGTGGAACTCGGTGGCGGCGACGTCGAGGGCGAAGGCGATGTCGGTGCCGAGGGAGTAGCCGGCCTTCTCGACGGCCTCGGCGATCAGGTCCAGCGCGGCCCGGTTGTTGGGCAGGTCGGGGGCGAAGCCGCCCTCGTCGCCCAGGCCGGTGGACAGCCCGCGGCCCTTGAGCACCGACTTGAGCGCGTGGTAGGTCTCGGCGCCGACCGCCAGCGCCTCGGCGAAGGTCGCCGCCCCGATCGGGGCGATCATGAACTCCTGGACGTCGACGTTGCTGTCGGCGTGGGCACCGCCGTTGAGGATGTTCATCATCGGCACCGGCAGCAGGTGCGACGACGGGCCGCCGACGTAGCGGAACAGCGGCAGGCCGGTGGAGTCGGCGGCCGCGCGGGCCACCGCGAGGCTGACGCCGAGGATCGCGTTCGCGCCCAGGCGGGACTTGTCCGGCGTGCCGTCGAGGTCGAGCAGCCGCTGGTCGACCAGGCGCTGCTCGGTGGCCTCGTAGCCGACGAGCTCGGGGCCGATGACGTCGAGGACGCCGTCGACGGCCTTGGTGACGCCCTTGCCGGCGTAGCGCTCGCCCCCGTCGCGGAGCTCCACCGCCTCGAAGGCGCCGGTGGAGGCGCCGCTCGGGACCGCCGCGCGGGCGATCGTCCCGTCGTCGAGGGCGACCTCGACCTCCACGGTGGGGTTCCCGCGCGAGTCCAGGATCTCCCGCGCGCCTACGGCATCGATGCTCGGCACGGGGAGCAGCCTAGCGAGGGGGAGGACCCGCCCGTCCGACCCCGACGCGGTCGCGGCACGCCTGTAACGGAGCGGTCACGGTGCGGTCTCGGCGGAACCGATCAAGCGATAACCTCCTCGTGGCGGGCGTCTCCCCCACGTCTGCGCCGTCGGAGGACCCGATGACCGAGCGCCAGCAGCAGCGACCCCCCGGGTACGGCGCCGGAGCCGCGCCTCCACCACCCGTGGACGCGGACGACGGGACGGGGCCGTCCATCCTCGGGTTCCCGCCGGATCCCGCCGAGGACGACGACGTCGCGGACGTGGAGCCCGCGCCGGAGGGCACGGAGGTGGCCGGGGTGGCGGTCCGCCCCGGACGGCTGGTCTACGTCCGCCGCCCCGACGTCGTCGGCGGGGTGCTCCTGCTGCTCGCCGGCGTGGCCGACGCGGCGAGCCTGTGGCTGCCGTGGGAACGGGACCGGGCGACCACCGGGCTGGACCTGGCGGCGCGTGCCGTCGACGTGGCCCGGGAGGGCGTGGCCGGGCTCGGGAGCACCGGCCTGTGGCAGCCGGCGACGGTGGCGGCCGGCGGGGTCGTGCTCGTCGTCCTCGGGCTCCTGCTGCTGCGTCCCGCGCGCGGCCACCGGGTGTCCGGGGTGCTGGCGCTGGGGGTCGCGCTGGCCGTGGCCGCCGCGGTCGTCGCCCGGCTGGTGGACGCCGGCTGGGACGCCCGCCTGCTGGGGTGGGGCGTGTGGTGCGCCGCCGCGGTCGCCGGGCTGGGCGTGCTCGGTGCGCTGAAGGCGATGCTCACCGCGCCACGGGTCACCACCGCGCCGACCGAGCGGCTCCTCGTCAGCCGGTAGGACCGGCCGGCCCTACCGACGACGTCGCGCGGCGACGGGCCTCGGCGTCGAGCTCGCCGGCGTAGCGGCGCACGGCCTCGCGGAGGGCGTCCTCGACGTCCCAGCCGCGCTGCGCGGCCGCGGCCACGACGGCGAGCAGCCGCTCCCCCAGCTCCTCCGGCGCCGCCGAGCCCAGGTCGGCCGGCTCCGGCGTGGGGTAGCCGGCGCGGGCGGCGCGGCGGACCAGCGCTGTCCCCCACGCGGTGGCCGGCTGGGACCGCGACACGCCCTCGGTGGGCGAGCGCCGCTGCTTCTCCGCCTTCTTGATCTCCTCCCAGCCCGCCTCGACCCCGGCCACGTCGCGCGGGCCGGCGTCGCCGAACACGTGCGGGTGCCGGCGGACCAGTTTGTCCACCAGGTCGGCGGCGACGTCGTCGACGTCGAAGCGCCGCTCCGGGCCGGCCTCGGCGGCCACCCGCGCGTGGAACACCACCTGGAGGAGCACGTCGCCGAGCTCCTCGCGCATGGCCGCGGCGTCGTCGTCGACGATCGCGTCGTAGGCCTCGTGCGCCTCCTCCAGCAGGTAGCCGCGCAGCGAGGAGTGGGTCTGCTCGGCGTCCCACGGGCACCCGCCGGGCGAGCGCAGCCGGTCCATCACCGCGACGACGTCGAGCAGCCGGGCGCCGGGCGGCTCCGCGGCGCCGTCGACCACCGGCACTCCGGGCGGCGACTCGCCGGGTGCGGCGAGGACGGCGACGTCGTCGTCGAGCGCTCCCGCGTCGGCGACGTCGGTGACCTCCCGGCCGGCCGCGCGCAGCACCTCCGCGGTGGCACCGGCACCCGGCAGCGCGGCGACCCGCCGGCCGTCCAGCGCGGCCCAGCCGGCGGGCCCGAGCAGCCCGGGCAGCCGCGGGCTGACGGTGACGACGACGGCGGGCGGCACGCCTCAGCCCCCGGCCGGGGCGGCGGCGTCGTCGAGCAGCTCGACGACGCCGCCCTCGGCCTCCTGCACGACGTCGTCGTCGGTGAGCTCGCCGTAGCGGGGGTTGACCGTGACCCCGACGTCGTCGCGGACCTCGTCCACCACGCCGGCGCCGGCCTCCTCGACCCCGACCGCGGCCTCGCTCTCCAGCTGCGGCCGGGCCTCCTCGAACGAGGGGGTCGTGCGGCTCGCGACGAAGACCACCACCACGCCCTGCACCCCCGGCAGGGTCAGCGTGAAGCCGGTGCCGGGAGCCGCCGCGGCGATGCCCTCGGCCAGTGGCCCGCTCACCTCGCTCGCGGCGGTGGTCTGCAGCTGCGGCAGCGAGTTCTCGCCGGGGAACCGCGCGGCCACGGCCGGGTAGGACGCGGGGGCGGCGGTCATCTCGGCGAGGGTGCTGTCGGCGGTGGCCTGGTCGGGGACGACGAAGTAGCCGAGGGAGAGCTGCTCGAGGTCGGCGCGCACCTGCTCGTAGCGGGCGCGCAGCGCCGCCTCGTCGAGGCCGGCGGCGTCGCCGGTGGCGGCGCCGAGCTCGCGGCGCAGCAGCTGCTGGCGGGCGCTCTCCCGGACGTCCTCCCGCGAGTAGCCCTGGCCGGCGGCCTGCGCGTACAGCGCCTCGGCGTCCTGGCCGGCCAGCGCCTCCTCGATGAACGCGTCGAGCTCGGCGTCGGTGACCTCGACGTCGTACCGCTGCGCCGCCTGGGCGTAGAGCTCCTCGCGGACCAGCAGCGTGAGCACCTGCCGGGTGAAGTCGCTCCCCGGCCCGCCGACGGCCTCGTCGATCGCGGGGTCGGCGAGCCGGTCGTCGACGGCCGACTGCAGCTCGGCGACGGTCACCTGCTCCTCGCCGACGTAGGCGGCCACGGACGGCGAGGTCCGGCAGCCGGCCACGGCGGCCACGGCGGCCAGGCCGACGGCCATCGACACGGTCAGCCGACGGGTACGCACCAGCGGAGCCTGCCACACCGGTCCCCGCGCCCGGCGCAGGCGGCGGGCCACCCGGCCGGGTGGTGTCCCCACGACGGGGGATGGAAGCGACGGCGCCCGCTGCCAGCATCGCCGGCATGCCGCCGCCCTCCCCCGCGCCCGCGCGCGAGGTGACCGCGGGCGTGACGGTCACCGTCGTCCCCCTGGTGGCCGACGACGACGGCCTGGCCCGCGCGGAGGCGCTGCTCTCCCCCGGCGAGGTCGCCCGCGCCCGGCGCGGCACACCCGCCGTCCACCGGCGCCGCGTGCTGCTGCGCGCCGCCCTCCGGACCGCGCTCGCGACCGAGCTGGGCACCGACCCCCGCCGGGTGCCGCTCAGCACGGGCGCCACGGGCCGCCCCGAGCTGCCCGCGGCCACGCGGCTGGACGCCGGGTGCTCGGCCGGCGGCGGCCTGGGCGTCGTCGCCGTGTCCCGCGGCCGCCGGATCGGCGTCGACCTGGAGCCAGTGGCGCCCTGGACGCCCGACGTGGCCGCCGAGGGGTGGCTGCACGCCACCGAGCTGCGCGCCATCGCGCTGCTGCCGCCGGGCGCCCGCCCGCTCGCGGCCACCCGCGCCTGGACCCGCAAGGAGGCCGTCCTCAAGGCCCGCGGGACCGGCCTGCGCGACGACCCGGCCGCCGTGGTCACCGCCATCGGGCCGGCCCGCGGACCGGTGGCCGGCTGGACGCTGCACGACGTGCCCGTGCCCGACGGGTGGGTGGCCAGCCTCGCGGTCGCCCCGGACGAGGAGTTCCCCCGATGACCCTGGCCCCCGCCGTCCCCCAGCTCGCGCGCTTCCGCGCCCGCTGCGAGGAGCTCACCGGCACCGCCCTGGACGCGCCCGGCGCGCTGCACGCCTTCTCGGTCGAGCGGCCGGAGCAGTTCTGGCGCGCCCTGCTCGACTGGTCGCAGCTGCCGTGGTCGGGGTCCGCGGACGTCGTGCTGACCGGCACCGACGTCGAGACCGCCCGGTTCTTCCCGGACCTGAGGCTGAACTACGCCGAGGCGCTGCTGCGCCCGCTCGAGGGCGCCGGTGACGACGCCCCTGCACTCACCGCCGTGCACGCCGACCGCCCGGCCGACCGGTGGACCCGCGGCGAGCTGCGCGACGCCGTCGCCCGGACGGTGACCGCGCTGCGCCGGCTCGGGCTCGCCGAGGGCGACCGGGTCGTGCTGATCGCGGGCAACACCGGCGAGACCGCCGTCGTCGCCCTCGCCGTGGCCGCGATCGGGGCCGCGGTCTCGACGGCCGCGCCGGACATGGGCGCGGCGTCCCTGCTCGGCCGCTTCGGCCAGGTCGACCCCGCGGTGCTCGTCCTCGACCGGCGGGCGGTCGCCGACGACGTCGTCGCCGAGGTCGTGGCCGGCCTGCCCACGCTGTGCCGGGTGCTGCTGCTCGACGACCGGCCGCTGCCCGACCTCGGCCTGCCGGTGGACCGGCTGGCCGACGCCACCGCGGACGCCGAGCCCGCCCGCGACTGGCCGCACCACGCCTTCGACACGCCGCTGTTCGTGATGTTCTCGTCGGGCACCACCGGCCCGCCCAAGGCCATGGTGCACGGGGCCGGCGGCACGCTGCTGGAGCACGTCAAGGAGCACCGGCTGCACGTCGACCTCGGCCCCGGCGACACGCTGTACTTCCACACCACCACCGCCTGGATGATGTGGAACTGGCAGCTGTCGGCGCTGGTCACCGGCGCCCACGTGGTCGTCTACGACGGCCCCGTCGCCGGCCCGGAGACGCTGTGGCAGCTCGCGGCCGACCGCCGCGTCACCGTCTTCGGCACCAGCCCGGCGTACCTGCAGCTCGGCCAGGACGCCGGCCTCCGGCCCGCCGACTCCGCCGACCTGTCGGCGCTGCGGGCCGTGCTCTCCACCGGCGCGGTCCTGCACGACTGGCAGTTCGACTGGGTCGCCGAGGCGGTCGGGCCGGTGCCGCTGCAGTCGATCTCCGGTGGCACCGACATCATCGGCTGCTTCGTGCTCGGCGCCCCCGACGTGCCGGTCCGGCGGGGCCGCTGCCAGACGCGCAGCCTCGGGCTCGACGTCGCGGCGGTCGACGAGGACGGCCGCGAGGTCGTCGGGGAGGTCGGCGAGCTGGTCTGCCGGCGCCCCTTCCCGAGTCGCCCCGTCGGGTTCCTCCGCGACCCCGACGGCCGCCGGTTCCACGACGCCTACTTCGCCGACCACCCGGGGATGTGGACCCACGGCGACCTGATCGAGTTCGACGCCGACGGGTCCTCGCGGCTGCACGGGCGCTCCGACGGCGTCCTCAACATCGATGGGCTGCGCATCGGGCCCAGCGAGATCTACACCGTGCTCCGGCAGCTCCCTGACGTCGCCGACGCGATGGCCGTCGAGCAGGGCGACGACAGCCGGCCCGGGGGCTCGCGCATGGTGCTGCTGGTCGTCCTGCGGCCGGGCGCCCGGCTCGACGGCGACCTCGACCGCACCATCCGGCGCACGCTGCGCCGGGAGGCCTCCGCCGCGCACGTGCCGTCGCTGGTCGTCGCGGTCGGCGAGCTGCCCCTGACCCACAACGGCAAGCGCTCCGAGCGCGCCGCGCGCGACGCCGTCAACGGCGACCCGATCGCCAACGCCGTCGCGCTGCGCAACCCCGGCTGCCTGGACGAGATCCGCCGGGCGGTCGTGGCGGCCACCGCCGCCCCGGCCGCGCCGGAGGAGGACGGCGGCCTGCTCGGGCAGGTCTCCCGCATCTGGTGCGAGGTGCTCGGGGTGCGCTCCGCCGACCCCGGCGACGACTGGTCCGACCTCGGCGGGACCTCCCGCCAGGTGCTCAGCCTGCTGCGGCGGGTCCGGCTGGAGCTCGACGCCGACGTCCCGGTGCAGCGGTTCGCCGAGGACCCGACGCCGGCCGGCCTGGCCCGGGCCGCCGCCGCGGCGCTCTCCGCCGCCCCCGCCGCCGTCATCGAGCTGCGGGCCGGGGAGGGCTCCCCGGTGTTCCTCGTGCCCGACGCCTGGGGACAGCTGAACCTGTACGCCGGACTGGTCGACCGGCTGGACACCGGCCGGCCGGTGCTCGGCCTGCGCCTGCCGCTGCAGGACGCCGGCGGCCGGCACCGCACGATCGAGGAGGTCGCCTCCGACGCCCTCGCGCAGGTCCGCGCCGCCCAGCCGGAGGGGCCCTACACCCTGCTCGGCTACTCCTTCGGCGGCCTGGTCGCCTTCGAGGTCGTCACCCGGCTGCGCGCCGCGGGTGAGGAGGTCGGCTGCCTCGGCCTGCTCGACACCCGCCCGCCCCAGGCGGCGCTCAACCGGTGGGAGGCGGGCCGGGTGCGCTGGGCCGGCCGCTGGGCCACGGCCCGCGCCGGCCGGCCGCTGCGCCGGCTCGTCCGCGCGGTCCGGGGCGGGGCCGCGCAGCCGGCGCCGGCGCCGGCCGCGGCGCCCGATCCCGAGCTGGCGTTCTTCCTCGGGACCCAGGAGGTGTCGGAGGCCTACCGGCCCGGCCGGTTCGACGGCCCGGTCTCCTACTTCCTCGCCGAGGGGTCACGGGACGCGGCGTCCCGCACGCTCGGCGCCTGGCGGCGCAGGGTCGGCGAGCTCCGGGTGGTCGGGGTCCCCGGCTACCACGGCGACCTCGACGACGAGCGGATCGGCATGCTCAGCGACCGGCACGTCGGCACGCTGGCCGCGGAGGTCTCCGCCGCCCTGCGCTGAAGCGAGGTGTGATCGCGACCCGAGTGAGCAGTCGTGGTCGGCGACACGAGCCGACTCGCCGTGTCCTGACGCGACGACTGCTCACTCGGCAGGTGACCTCAGGCGGCCACCGGCTGCTCGAGCACCGCCCTCAGCAGTGAGTGCAGGTGCTCGAGCAGCGCGACGTCGCGCAGCGGGGTGCGCCGGTCGGGCCCGACCGGGACCTTGAGCGAGACCGTCTGGACGGCGGACTTGTACGTGGCGCCGTCGGCCAGCCGGTTCAGCCGCATTTGCTGCGACTCGCGGAGGGGCACCGGCGAGATCCGGATGGCGCGGCCCTGCAGCGACACCTCGGTGATGCCGAGGCTGCGCATGGCGGCGCGGAAACGGGCCACCGCCAGCAGGTTGAGCACCGGCGCGGGCGCCGTCCCGTAGCGGTCGGTGAGCTCGTCGAGCACGGCCTGGGCCTGGTCGTCGTCCTGCACCGAGGCGACCTTGCGGTAGGCCTCCATCCGCAGCCGCTCGCCAGGCACGTAGTCGTGCGGCAGGTGCGCGTCGACCGGCAGGTCGACCCGGACCTCGACCGGCTCGGGCGGCGCCTGCTGGCCGGTGACCTGGGCGCGGTAGTCGGCCACGGCCTCGCCGACCAGGCGGACGTAGAGGTCGAAGCCGACGCCGGCGATGTGCCCGGACTGCTCGCCGCCGAGCAGGTTGCCCGCGCCGCGGATCTCGAGGTCCTTCATGGCGACCGCCATGCCGGCGCCGAGGTCGGTGTTGTGCGCGATGGTGGTCAGCCGGTCGACCGAGGTCTCGGTCAGCGGCCGCGAGGGGTCGTAGGTGAAGTAGGCGTAGGCGCGCTCGCGACCACGGCCGACCCGGCCGCGGATCTGGTGCAGCTGCGAGAGGCCGAAGGTGTCGGCGCGGTCGACGACCAGCGTGTTGGCGTTGGGGATGTCCAGGCCCGACTCGACGATCGTCGTCGCGACCAGGACGTCGTACTCCTTCTCCCAGAAGCCGACCATGATCCGCTCGAGCTCGTGCTCCTTCATCTGGCCGTGGCCGACGGCCACGCGGGCCTCGGGCACCAGCTGCCGGATCTTCGCGGCGGCCTTGTCGATCGACTGCACCCGGTTGTGGATGACGAACACCTGGCCGTCGCGGAGCAGCTCGCGGCGGATGGCGGCGGCCATCTGCTTGTCGTCCCAGGCGCCCACGTAGGTGAGCACCGGGTGCCGCTCCTCGGGCGGGGTGAGGATCGTCGACATCTCCCGGATGCCGGTCAGGCTCATCTCCAGCGTGCGCGGGATCGGGGTCGCCGACATCGACAGGACGTCGACCGCCGTCCGCATCGTCTTCAGGTACTCCTTGTGCTCGACACCGAAGCGCTGCTCCTCGTCGACGATCACCAGGCCGAGGTCCTTGAACCGGGTGGTCGGCTGCAGCAGCCGGTGGGTGCCCACCAGGACGTCGACCTCGCCGGCGGCGAGCTGCCGCAGCGTCTCTGCGCTCTCGGCGTCGGACTGGAAGCGCGAGAGCACCTTCACGGTGACCGGGAACTGGGCCATCCGCTCCGAGAAGGTCTTGAAGTGCTGGTTGGCCAGCAGCGTCGTGGGCACCAGGACGGCGACCTGCTTGCCGTCCTGCACCGCCTTGAACGCCGCGCGGACGGCGATCTCGGTCTTGCCGTAGCCGACGTCGCCGCAGATGACCCGGTCCATCGGCACCGGGTTCTCCATGTCCCGCTTGACCTCGTCGATGGCGCCGAGCTGGTCGGGCGTCTCCTGGAACGGGAAGGCGTCCTCGAGCTCGCGCTGCCAGACGGTGTCCGGGCCGTACGCGTGGCCCTGGGTGGCCATGCGGGCGGAGTACAGGCGGATGAGCTCGGCAGCGATCTGCTTGACCGCCCTGCGGGCCTGGCCCTTGGTCTTCTGCCAGTCGGCGCCGCCGAGCTTGGACAGCGCCGGCTGCTCCCCGCCGACGTAGCGGGTGAGCTGGTCGAGGGCGTCGGTGGGCACGAAGAGCCGGTCCGGCGGCTGGTTCCGCTTGCTCGGCGCGTACTCGACGATGAGGTAGTCCCGCTGCCCGCCGTTGACGGTGCGGCTGACCATCTCGACGTAGCGGCCGATGCCGTGGTGCTCGTGGACGACGAGGTCGCCGGGCTGCAGCTGCACCAGGTCGACGGCGTTGCGCCGCCGGGCGGGCATCTTGACCGCGTCGCGCATCGTGGTGCCGCGCTGGCCGGTGAGGTCGTGCTCGGTGACCAGCGCCAGCTCGACCCCGGGCAGGGTGAAGCCCGACTCCAGGTTGCCCTGGGTGATCGAGATCAGCCCCGGCTCGGGCGCGGTCTCGAGGCCGGGCACCAGCCGCACGCCGAGGTCGGCGGCACCGAGCTGCTCGGCCGCGCGCTGGGCCGGGCCGGGCCCGGCGAAGGTCAGCACGACCCGCCAGCCGTCACGGGTCCAGGCGCGCAGCGTCGCGACGGCGCGGTCGAGGTCGCCGGCGAACCGCTCGACGGTGGTGGCCTCCAGGGCGCCCTGGTCGTCGCTCTCGAGGTCGCCGAGCGTGAACGCGCCGGTGGTCCACCACGGCAGGCCCCGGCCGCGGGCGGCGGCCTCGACGTCCTCGAGCGCCCGGAACGACGACGCGCCGAGGTCCAGCGGCGCCTCGCCGGCCTCGGCGGCGGTGGCCCAGGAGGCGGCGAGGAACTCCTCGGCGGTGCGCACCAGGTCGGCGGCGCGGCTGCGCACCCGCTCGGGGTCGGCGACCAGGACGTGGGTGCCGGCCGGGACGAGGTCGGTGAGCAGCTGCAGGTCGCCCTCGATCAGGGCGGGGGTCAGCGACTCCATGCCCTCGACGGCGATGCCCTCGGCGAGCCTGCCGAGCACGTCGGCCAGGCCGGGGTGCTCGGCGGCCAGCTCGGCGGCGCGGGCGCGGACCTCGTCGGTGAGCAGCAGCTCGCGGCACGGCGGGGCCCACAGCCGCTCGGGCCGCTCGTCGAGGGAGCGCTGGTCGGCGGCGGAGAAGTAGCGCAGCTCGTCGACCTCGTCGCCCCAGAACTCCACCCGGACCGGGTGCGGCTCGGTGGGCGGGAAGACGTCGAGCAGGCCGCCGCGGAGGGCGAACTCGCCCCGCTTCTCGACCAGCTCCACGCGGGTGTAGGCGGCGTCGACCAGCGCGCGGGCGACGTCGTCGAGCTCGGCGGTGTCGCCCGCGCGCAGCTCGACCGGCACGAGGTCGCCGAGCCCGGGCGCCAGCGGCTGCAGCACGCTGCGCACCGGGGCGACGAGCACGTCGATCGCGCCGTTCTCCCCCGGGTTGGTCAGGTCGCGCAGCACGGCCAGGCGGCGGCCCACGGTGTCCGCGCGCGGGGAGAGCCGCTCGTGCGGCAGCGTCTCCCAGGCCGGGAAGGTCTCCACCCGGCGGTCGGGCAGGAAGCAGCGGAGCAGGTCGGCGGCGAGGTCGGCGTCGCGCTCGCCGGTGGTGACCAGCAGGACCGGCACCCCCGCGCCCGGCTCGACCGCGGCCAGCGCGGCGGCGACCAGCGGCTGCACCGGCGGCGGGGCCGGGACGGCGAGCTCGGTCGACCCCGCGGCGGCCACCACGCGGGCGGTGCCGGGATCGCTGAGGACGACGTCGAGCACGCCGCGCAGGCTCACGGGGACTTCCTCCTGGGGACGACGGCCCGCAGTGGGCGCCGCCGAGTGCGGCGCCGGGCCCCCTCCCAGGCTAGACGGCCGGCGCCGGCCCCGCCGGGGCGCGATCGGCGGCCGGCGACGGCCGCGGCCCGGGATCGTCGAGCCGTCTGCTCGACCGTCGGGGTCGTCGAGGCCGGACCCGTGCCGGCGGGCGGACCCGGCGGTCGGGGCGCCCCCCGCGCCTCAACGCGGGAGCGCAGACGCCGTCCTGGTCGCGGGCTCGGCGGTCTCGAGCGCCTGCAGCGCCCGGCGCAGCGCGGTGCTCGAGGTGTGCATCGTGTACGGGAAGTAGTGGACGGTGACGCCGACCGAGGCCATGTCGCGCTCGAGCCGCTCACCCTTCGGCGTCCCCCGCCAGTCGTCGCCCTTGAACAGGACGGAGAAGCCCACGGCCCGCCAGGCCTCGAGCTTGTCCGGCACGAGCTCGGCGTGCACGTCGTCGACGACGCGCAGGCCGCGGACGATCTCCATCCGCTCGGCCAGCGGCACGACCGGCAGCCGGCCCTTGGTCTGCAGCAGCACCTCGTCGGCGACCACCCCGGCCACCAGCCGGTCGCAGTGCGCGGCGGCGTGCCGCAGCACGTTGAGGTGGCCGATGTGGAACAGGTCGTACGCGCCCGGCGCGTAGCCGATGACGGTCATGTCTCCCCCAGGACCTCGTCCGACGTCCCGGGCAGTCGACCAGCCGCGGTGACTGTGCGTCATCCCCCGACCGGGTCCACCCCGGCGGGAAGCACCCGGTCGGGGGACACGATCACTCCTCGTGAGCGCCCCACGAGGTCGGTCGGCAGACCCGGCGGAGGAGGCGGCGCCGGCCCTGTCGTGGGGCGACGGATCGCCGGATCGCCGTGCACACCGCTGTAGGCACCACCCGGACGGGCCCGCACCGACCTCCACGGCGCCTCACCCTTTCGGGCCGAGTGCTGTTTCGGCCAGCGGGACGTGACAGGAGACTCTGGGCGCGCTCCTCCGGGGCGTCTCCGTTCCTCAGTGAGAGGTCGCCGTGCACACTGACCGAGGCCGCGTGCTCCAGGATCGACGCACCGCACTCGCTGCCCGGGCGTTCCGGGCGAAGGCCGCCACGGTCCGCCGCCGCAACGACTCGTTCTTCCGTGAGCTGATGGGTCAGCAGACCATGGCACCCGAGGCCCTGCGCGACCTCCAGTGGCGCGGCGCCACCCGGATGCTGCAGTGGGCCACCGAGGGCACCGCCTTCTACCCCGACTTCTACGCCCGGCACGCGGTCGAGGTCCCGGCCGTGCGGAGCTGGGACGACTGGGAGGCCCTGCCGATCATCGACCGGTCCGTCGTCAAGGAGCACGCGTCCGGCTTCCTCTCCTCGGAAGCCCGTCCCGGGACCGTGCGGGAGGCCCTGACCGGGGGGAGCACCGGGCAGCCGCTGCAGACCAAGCAGGACGCCCGGGTGCCGTCCCTCGCGCTGGCCTGGCGGATGTACTCCTGGTGGGGGATCCAGCCCTGGGACGACCTCGCCCGGGTGGGACGCTGGGGGTTCGGCCGGATGGAGACCCTCAAGAACGACCTGCAGTGGTGGCCCACCCGGCAGAGTTACCTGGACGCCGCGCTCCTGAGTCCTGCTTCGATGCGGCGCTTCCACCGCCGGATCCGCGCGTCCCGTCCGGCTCTCCTCGAGGGTTACGTCGGGTCGATGCTCGAGTTCGCCGACTTCCTCGAGGAGTCGGGCCTCGACACTCCCTCCCTCAGGGCGGTCGCAACGACCGCGGCGCCGCTCACCACCTCGGCTCGTCACCGGCTGGAGTCCTTCTTCGGCGTACCCGTCTACGACGAGTACCGCGGCTCGGAGTTCGGTTGGCTGGCAGGCGAGTGCCGGGAGCGCAACGGTCTGCACCTGTTCGCCGACGTCCGCCTCGTCGAGGTGGTCGACGAGCGCGGCCGGCCGGTGCCCGCGGGCGAGGTCGGCGACCTCGTCGTCACGGACCTGACGAACCGGGTGTTCCCCCTCATCCGGTACCGGATCGGCGATCGCGGCGCGCTGCTCGGCGAGTCGTGTCCCTGTGGCGTCACCCTGCCGCTGATGAGCCAACCCGAGGGCCGCTCCACCGACATCCTCCGGCTGCCGAGCGGCCGGGCCATCGGACACCGGCTCATGGCGATGTTCAGCAGGCACCCCGACAGCGTGCGGCTGTTCCAGATCCACCAGCGTGCCGACTACTCGATCGTCGTGCGCGTCGTCCTCGGCGCCGGCCACGACAGCACGTCCCACGTCGAGGCGGCGGTGGAGACGCTCCGCCAGCGCATCGGCAACGAGGTCCCGGTCACCACCGAGTACGTCGACCGACTGCCGTTCACCGGTGGGAAGGTCAAGTACGTCATCTCGGACCTCGTTCCGACGCCTCCCGGGACGACGGAGGACCCGGTCGCACCGGCCACGGCCCGGTGAGCCGACGTCCACGGGACCGTCCCCCGGAGGAGAGCAGGCGCACCCTCGGTGCCGACAGCGGCTCGGGGCCGCTGCCTGCCGGCGCGTCTCCTCCCTTGGGGGGACGCCACCCGGCGGAGCGTTGCCGCCACCCGTCCGCGGACGTTCGACTGTTCGGAGGACCACCCCGCTGACGGGGTGGCGCGACGTGAGACGGGGACGGTCATGGACACCAGCAGCGCAACGGGCCTCCTCCGGCACATCGTCGCTCGGCTGTCGGTGGCGGCCCTGGTGGCACTGGTGGCCGTCGACCTCGCGCTGGTCGTGGCCTCGGTCGGCCACCTGCTGACCGCGAACGGTCCCGCCGACCGCGGCGGTCCGTGGGTGCTCGAGACCGACCGCGGCTTCGCCGAGCAGTGGGGGTACATGCAGCAGGCGACCATCGCGTTCCTCCTGGTCGTGCTGGCGCTGTACAGCCGACGGTGGGTGTTCCTGCCCTGGGCCGCCGTCTTCGCCGCCGCGCTCGCCGACGACAGCCTGCGCCTGCACGAGAACAGGGGCGCCTGGCTCGCCGACCGGCTCGGCGAGCGTCTCTGGTTCCCGGACGGCCTGCTGGGCCTGCGCGCCAACGACCTGGGCGAGATCCTCGTGTGGGGGCTGCTGGCCGTGGTGCCCGTCGTCGCCGCCGCGCTGCTGCACCGCCGCAGCGACGCCGCGACCCGGCGCGCCAGCCTCGGCGTGGCCGCGCTGCTCGCCGGCTACGTGCTGTTCGGTGGTCTGGTCGACCAGCTCCACGTGCTCGTCATGCACACCGCCATCGGTGACGCCGTCGGCACCGTCGAGGACGGCGGCGAGCTCGTCGTGCTGAGCCTGACCGTGGCCTACGCCCTCGGTCTGCTCGCGGCGGCCCGACGGCGCCCTGGGACCCCGGACGAGGACGACACTCCGGCCGTCCCCTCACTCGCCACCGGCACCGGGGCGCCGACGGCCTCCTGACCGTTCCCGCCCCCGGCGCAGCCGCGGGGTGCGCGTCCCGGCCGGCGAGTCGCCCTCAGCGCTCGGCGGCCGGGGGGAGACCCTGACGGGCCTGCCACCGGCCCGGGCGAGCGCGGCCGGGACGAGCAGTGGCGATCGCGACCCGGAGGCCGGGTCCGACGGGCCCGTCGGGGGATCCGGCGGTCGTCAGGGCCGAAGAGGCGGGTCGCCGACCGGGTCCACGGGAACGCACCGGCGCCCCAGGGCCGAGCCGCGCGCCGTCCGCCGTACGACCGGTGACCGGTCCGTCGCCCGGAGCTGCTCGGCGTCCGCTCACCGGGGGCCGCGCTCGGGGTGCGATCGCCACCCGGGGCACGGCCGCCCGCTCGCGTACGTCCACGGTGCGCCCGGCCGGCAACCCGGCCACGCGGGCGCTTCGGGACCGTGCTCGACGGCCGCAGCCGCCTGCGCAGGGCGGACCACCGCGCCTCAACGGCCGGTGCGCACCCGGATCCGGTGACGGGCCAGCTTGGCGACCAGGCGGACGGGGCCGTCCTCCGGGGCCACGTAGCACCGCGGGACGGTGAACCGATCGCCGGGCCGGTAGTCGCCGGTGACGCAGGCGTGGTCGTAGCCGGCGGCGCGGACCGTCTCGGCCGCGGCCTCGTCGAAGTCCCCCCACGGATAGCAGAAGCCGGAGACCGCGGACTGCAGGACGTCCTCGAGGACCCGGCGGCTCCCGGTGACCTCCCGGGCCACCACGACCGGGTCGGCGGCCGACAGCCGGACGTGGGTCAGGGTGTGGCTGCCGATCTCGTGCCCTGCCCTCGCGACCGCTCGGACACCGTCCGCGTCGAGCAGGTCCAACCGCGGGCCGGCGTCCCACTCGTTCGCTCCGCCGAGCCGGCCGGCGACGACGTAGAGCGTGCCGGTCATGCCGTGGCGGCCCAGTACCGGGACGGCCTGGTCGAGGAAGTCGGTGTAGCCGTCGTCGAAGGTCAGCCCCACCAGGCCGTCCGCCCGGCCGGCGTCGGCGGCCGCCATGAGCTCCCCCAGTGACACCCCGCGCAGGCCCAGCCGGCGGAGCAGTCGCAGGTGCGCGTCCAGGCGGTCCGGGTGGACCCGCAGCCGGTGCGGATCGGGTCCCGTCGACGCGCTGACCGAGTGGTACATGAGCACCGGCGGCAGGAGCAGTCGCGGGCCGCGCGGGCGGGCGTCGGCGCCGGCGGCCGCCGAGGGGCTGCTCACGGCTGGGGACCATCCGTCCCGGCTGTCCCGGCTCGGCTGAGTGCGGGCTCGCGGAGCTCGCGGAGGAGTCGCTCGACGGCGCCGTCGATCCTGTCGAGGACCCGTGAGAAGACGTCCTCGGAACGGCCGTACGGGTCCTCGATGTCGTCCTCTGCCGTCGTCCCGGTCCGCTGCGCCCGAGCCACCGGGGCAGCGCGCAGTGCCGCGGCGATCCGCTCCGCCGGCCCTCCGGGCAGGCGGGCGACCCCGACCAGGGCGGCGACGTCGGCGAACTCCACGAGGGTGAAGGTGCGACGCACCGCGCTCGGTACGGACGTGACCACGGCCCGGCGCTGAGCGGCGGTCATGGTGAGGACGAGGTCGGCGTCACGGACGGCGCCCGGCTGCACCTGGCGTGCCGTCGAGACACCCGGATCCACGCCCTGGGCGCGCAGCAGCCGGGCCATGGGCTCGGCGACGGGCTCTCCCACGGGAGCCGAGAGGCCCGCGCTGGTCACCTCGACCCCGGCCGCGGGCCCGAGGCCGGCACGCAGGAGCAGCTCCGCAGCAGGCGACCGGCAGATGTTGCCGGTGCAGACCACGAGGACGCGGAGCGGCTCCTCCGGCTGTCCGGTCCCGCTCACGACCCGACGGACGGGCGGCCGGCCGGTGCACGGTGGGCCACGTCGGCCGGCCGCCGGTCTCCCTCGGCCGTGACGCGCTCGGGCACGACCTCGCCCTGGCGGTAGGAGTAGGCCTCCTCGTCGCGGCGGACGTGGTTGAGCACGACGCCCAGGACCCGGGCCGAGACGCGCTCGAGGTTGCCCAGTGCGTGGCTCAGCTGCGTCCGACGGACCCGGCTGGCGTTGGCCACCACGACGGTGCCGTCGACGAGGCCGGCCAGGACGGTCGCGTCCGCCACCGGCAGCAGCGGCGACGTGTCGACCACGACGTAGTCGTAGGCCTGCCGCACGCGGTCGACCAGCCAGCGCATCGCCGGTGACCCGAGGAGCTCGGTCGGGTTGGGCGGGATCGCGCCGGACGGCAGCACGTGCAGCCCGCACGTGCCCCACTCCTGGACGACGTCCTCGAGGTCGGCGTCGCGGGCGAGGACGGTGGTCAGCCCGACGCCACCCTCGATCCGCAGCGCCTCGGCGACGGTGGGCCGGCGCAGGTCGGCGTCGACGAGCAGCACCCGGGCGCCGGTCTGCGCGAGGGCGACGGCGAGGTTGACCGAGATCGTCGACTTGCCCTCCGCGGAGAGCGCCGAGGTGACCGCGACGACGTGCGCACCCGGGCGGGCACTCCCGGCCGGGTCCTCGGCGACCCGGAGGAACTGGAGGTTCGTCCGCAACTGGCGGATGCTCTCCGCCGCGGGGCTGTGCGGGGCCGTCGCCACCTGGACCCGGCCCGGCTGCCGGCCCGACCAGACACCGACCGTGCCGAGCACGGGCAGCGTGGTCAGCTCGGCGAGGACGTCGGCATCGCGGACCCGGGTGTCGACGGCGTCGCGCGCCAGGGCGAGCAGGATGCCCAGGGTCAGACCCAGGACGGCGCCGGCGGCGATGTTGAGCACCGTGTCCGGCGAGGCCGCGGATGCCGGGGCGGTGGCCGGGCGCACGACCTCCACCCGCACGGTCGAGCTGCCGTCGTCGGGGTCCCTGGGCGCCAGTTCCTCCACCGCGTCGGCAGTCCGGTCGGCGACGGCGTTCGCCAGGTCCGCCGCCCGTGCCGGGTCGGGGTCCACGACGGTCAGGGCGATGACCACGGTGTTGTCGGACGCCTCGACGCTCACCCGGTCCTCGAGGCGCTCGGCCCCGCCGGAGACGTCGAACTCCGCCGCGACCCGCTCCAGCACGCGGGGCGTCAGGGCGAGGCTGGCGAAGGACGCCATCTGCTCACGGGTGAACCGCGCGCCGTTGGCCAGGTCGTCGACCCCCTGGGCCGTCGTCACCGAGACGTAGAGCTCGGCCGTCGACTCGTAGGTGCGCGGGAGGAGCGTGCTCAACAGGACCGCGCCGGTGAGGCACACCAACAACACGGACGAGATCCACCGGATCCGGCGCCGCAGAACGGTCAGGAAATGGTTCAGTGCCACAGGATTCCCTCCGGGGCGGGCGACAGCACCCGAGAACTCGTCGATCGAACGGTGAACGTAACTGTCAGAATGGCGCGGATTCCACGGCCCTCCCCATTCCGGGTGACGCGGCGGGCGACTCGTCGGCCGGGTGCCGGGCCGCGGCCTGGCTGAAGACGGCGAGTCCGGCGACGAACCAGAGCAGCGTCGAGTACTGGGTGATGAGGGCAACGGTGACCAGCGCGGGGATCTGGGCGACCACGGCGATCGTGGGCGCGGTCGCCCGCCTCGACACCAGGCACCAGAGGCCCCCGACGAGGAGGGCGACGACGACGACCATCGGCACCCAGCCGTAGTCGAGGCCGACCAGCAGCACGGCGTTGTCGATCGAGTCGAAGCCGGCGAAGGTGCGCTCCCCCGTCGGCGAGACGTACAGGCTCTCGGCCAGGCCGAAGGCGCGCAGCGTGGGGAGCAGGTCGAGCAGGTCGATGCGGTAACCGGCGCTGGCCGAGGCCTCGTCGCCCGCGGCCTCGAAGGTGCCGGCGATGAGGGACGACAGTCCCACAGCCGCCACGGCCAGCCCTCCGATGACGCTCCAGCGCATGCGTGCCGACAGCTCCGAGCGCACGAACAGGACCGACAGCGCGACCCCGCCGATGGCGGTGAGGAGGCCGATGCGGCTGAAGGTGACCGCGGCCGCGGCCACCAGGACCACCACCATGGCCAGCCGCACACCGGACCGGAAGCGCGAGGCCAGAGCCAGGGGCACGGCCAGCGCCAGGCTGGCGCCCAGGGCGATGGAGTGCCCGAACGCGGCCTCGGCGCGAGCCTGCCCGCCCCGTTCCTGGATGGGCGACCAGTCGTCGTGGAGGCTGCCCGAGCCGGGAACGGTCGCGAAGGGATTCCACCCGGTGAGGAACTCGACGATCGCGAACCCGGCGACCACGGTGAGGGCCACGGCGATCGCGCCGTAGACCCAGCCCAGCGGCACCCGGTGACCGATGACGCGGCCGGCCAGGAAGGCCCCGGCCCACTGCACCGCGACGAGGAAGACGTCGGACACGGTGGATCGACCGGCGACCGCGCCGACCAGAGCGGCGGCGAGGAAGAGCACCAGGAGCCCGTCGGCGCGGGTCACCCGGCCCTCGGCGGTGTTCCGTCCGAACAGGACGCCCGGTAGCACGCAGGCCACGAGGCCGATGGTGGCGGCCACGTGGGACTCGAGTTCGACGACGAGGGTCAGCCCGACCCAGACCGGGACACCGCAGACCACGACCAGCCAGCCCACCAGGGCCGCCCGCGGTGCCCGGTGCAGGAGGACCAGGCCCAGGGCGCCGGCGGACAGCGCGGCGCCCGCCAGCAGGAGCGCCGTCATCTCGACCCCCTGGACGACAGCGAGCAGTGCACGACCCGATCCCCCCGACTCCGCCCGCCGACCGCGGGTCACGACTACTCCCTCCGCAACACGCGGAGCGCCCTCACACCGTTCCACGGAAATGCGCCCCGACCATTCGGCACCTCTCACGGGATCACCCGAAAGGAGTGCACTCCTCCGTTCTCGGTCAGAAATGGACGTACCTTCTCCACGGACGGGTGAGTGCGATCCGCCGGGAACGGGCTCCGGTGTCGAGAACCGTTCGTCACGGGATCCCAGTGAGGCGAGGAGTCGGGTGTGTCCGGACCAGAGGGAGCGGCGGACGTCGTCGTCGCCGTGCTCACCTACCGCCGCACCGACCGGCTGCCCGCCCTGCTCGGCGCACTCGAGCAGCAGGCGGGCTCGGTCGAGCCGCGAGCCGCCGTCCTCGTCGTCGACAACGACCCCGAGGGCAGCGCGGCCGACGTGGTCGGCGCCTGGGGTGGACGCGGCATCCGCTACGTCCACGAGCCGAGGCCCGGGATCTCCGCCGCCCGGAACCGGGCCCTTGCCGAGGCCGGTGACGCCGACGTGCTCGTCTTCATCGACGACGACGAGCTGCCCTCCCCCGGGTGGCTCGCGCACCTCGTGGCCGGGTGGTCGAGGTGGCGGTGCGCCGCCGTGGCCGGCCCGGTGCCTGCCCACCTCACGGGTCCGGCGGACGCCTGGGTCTCGGGCTCCGGCGCCTTCGATCGACGTCGCCTGCCCACCGGCACGTCCGTGGGGGGCGCGGGAGCCGGCAACCTGCTGCTCGACCTGCACCAGGTGCGCGCCCTCGGACTGGGCTTCGACGAGCGCTTCGGGCTCACCGGCGGGGAGGACACCCTCTTCACCCACGCGCTCGTGCGCCGGGGTGGGGAGATCCGGTGGTGTGACGAGGCCGAGGCGGTCGAGTTCGTGCCACCCGACCGGCTGACCCGCGGCTGGGTACTGCGGCGCAGCTTCCGGGCCGCCGGCTCCTGGAGCCGGGCGGAGGTGCACCTGGCCGGCACGGCGGTCGCCCGGTGGCGCACGCGGCTCGTCGTCGTGGCCAAGGCAGCCGTGCGGATCACGGGGTCGCTGCTGGCGGCCGGCGGGGGGATCGCCCGCCGCGACGTCGCGGCGCGGGCCCGCGCCGTCACGAAGCTGGCGAGCTACGCCGGCCTCGTCACGGGCGCCTTCGGATACGTGCCCGGTGAGTACGCACGGCCGCCGGCCGGTCCTGCCGCCGGCGCCGCAGGACGCACGGGACCGGCGGTTCCGGAGGTGCAGCATGCCGTCCGCCGCTGAACCGCCGCCCCACGGCACCACCACCGACACCCTCCCCTCCGCGGCCTCGCAGCCGGCCGGCAGCGGGCCCGGCCTGGGTCGCGTGGCCGCCCGGGGCGCCGGGGTCACCCTGGCCGGGCAGGGCGCGCGGATCCTGCTGCAGTTCGCCTCCGTCGTCGTCCTGGCCCGGCTGCTCAGCCCCCACGACTACGGCCTCATGGCCGTCGGCCTGGTGGTCGTCGGCATGGGCGAGGTGGTCCGCGACCTCGGGTTGTCCACCGCCGCGATCCGGGCACCGGAGCTCACCCCGCGTCAGCGGGACGGGCTGTTCTGGGTCAACGCCGGGGCGGGTCTGGTGCTGGCGGCCGTCGTGACCGCCGGGGCGGGTGTCGTCGCCGACGTCTTCTCGCAGGCCGAGCTGCTACCGGTGACGCAGGCGCTGGCGCTGACCTTCGTGCTCAACGGCCTCGCGGCCCAGTACCGCGCCGGCCTCACCCGCGACCTGCGCTTCGGAGCGGTCGCGGGCGCCGACCTGCTCGCCCAGCTGGCGGCGCTGGCCGTCGCGGTGGTCGCGGCGGCCGCGGGTGCGGGCTACTGGGCGCTGGTCGCTCAGCAGCTCACCGTGGGCACGGTCGCCCTCGTCGCCGTCGTGGCGCTGGCCCGCTGGGTGCCGGGACGGCCGCGCCGAGGGTCCGGGCTGCGGCCGTTCCTCCGCTTCGGCGGCGGTCTCACCGGGACGCACATCGCCTACTACCTCGGCAACAACCTGGACACCATGGCCCTCGGCCTGTGGTCCGGGCCGGCGGCGCTGGGCATCTACAGCCGTGGCTTCCAGCTCCTGATGACGCCGTTGGCCCAGCTCCGGACGCCGGCCACCACGGTCGCCGTCCCGGTGCTGTCCCGGTTGCAGGCGGATCCGGTGCGCTTCGGCGAGTACCTGCGCCGCGGCCAGCTGGCCCTGGGCATCCCGATCGTCACCGCGCTGGCCCTGGTCGCCGGCGCGGCCGTTCCGATCGTCGACATCGTGCTCGGCGCACGCTGGCACCCCGTGGCGCCCGTGTTGGCGCTGCTCGCTGTGGCAGGCAGCGCCCAGACCCTGTCCTTCGTCGGGTTCTGGGTGTACCTGTCCCGGGGACTGTCGGACGCGCTCCTGCGCTACACGGCCGTCACCCTCGTCCTCAAGGCGGCGTGCATCGCCGTCGGCGCCCTCTTCGGCGTGACCGGTGTGGCGGCCGGATACGCCGCGGCGGCCCTCGTCGAGTGGCCGCTGTCGCTGTGGTGGCTCTCCCGGCTCGCCGTGATCCCGGTGCGCGCCCTCCTGCTCGGCGCGCTGCGGATCACCGGTGGCGCGGCCGTCGCGGGCGCTGCGTGCCTCCTGGCCACCCGACTGGCGACCGGCTGGCCGGCGCCTGGAGAGCTGACCGCGGGCCTCGGGGCGGGTCTGGCCGCGTACGCCCTCACCCTGCTCGTCCCCGCCGTCCGCGCCGACCTGGCCGGGGTGCTGGCCTGGGGTCGTCAGATGCTCGGCCGGAGCCGCTGAGCCGGCAGCGCGCGGCGGCGCCGGACCGGCTCAGCGGCGCCTCCCCGTGACTCTCCCCCGGTCGCGACGCGGTGCCGGCTGGGCGCTGGTGGGAGGGCCGTCACCGGTCCGTGTCCCGCATGCGGGTGACCGGCCGCTCGGGGCCGGCCAGCACGGTGGCGTCGCTCGACGTCCGACCGGCGCGGTCGTGCGACCTGCGGCCGACGCCGGCGCGGGCCGGCGGTGCAGCTGGGATCGCCGGGGGGCGAGGGGCTGAGGAGGCCGGGCAGTCGCCCGGCCTCCTCAGGCGTGGAACCAGGTCTCGCGGACCAGTGAGCCGGCGTCGAGCGCCGCCTGCAGGGACCGGGCACCGAGCCCACGCTCGGCGTAGCCCTCGAGCACGGCCCGCACGAGTTCTCCCCGGTCCACCTGGGGCGGCGGACCGTCGCAGGCGGCGTCCTCCGGCCCGGCGAAGCCGTCGTGGGCCAGGACGATCGACCCACGCGTCACGCCGGCCATGGCCTTGGCCAGCCGCTCCTCGGGCGAGACGTCCCTCCAGTCCCACGTCGTCGGCCCCCAGAGCACGGGCAGCAGGCCGGCGTCGAGGGCGGCGCGCCAGTTACGCATGGTCTGCCGGCCGTAGGGAGGCCGGAACCAGCGGACCGGAGCGCCGAGGACGTCCTCCAGCTCGGCCTTGCCGTCGCGGACCCGTCGGGCGACCTCGTCGGGGTGCAGCGTGGGCAGGGCGCGGTGGTCCACCCCGTGCAGCGCCACCTCGTGCCCGGCGGCCACCACCTCCTCCAGCAGCGCGGGGTACCTGCGCACGCGAGTGAGCAGCACGAAGAAGGTCGCGCTCGCGCTCGCGTCCGCCAGGGCGGTCAGCACCCGGTCGGTCCCGCCCGGCTCCGGTCCGTCGTCGAAGGTCAGGACGACGTGCGGCGCGGCGGTCCGCACCTCGACCGCCGAGCCGAGCAGGGTGCCGGCACCGCGGCGGGCGGTGCGCCGGGTGGTGCGGACGACGGTCCGCAGCAGCGCGGGGGCGCTCACCGGGCGCTCCTCAGCGCCGGCCGCCAGCGGCGTCCCGACCGGGCGTACTCCTCGTACACCATCCCGCACGCGCCGCCGATCATCCCGACGCCGCGGAACACGTACCTCAGGCCCCGCGCCTGGTGGCGGCGGGAACGGGTCGCCAGTCCCCAGCACCAGCGTGCAGCGCCCCCGCCGACACACAGCACACCCCGGGCCGCCCCGCGGGCCCGCCGCGCCAGCCGAGCGCGGGACCCGGAGGTCAGCCGCAGGTCGATCAGCACGGTCGAGTTGCCGTGGCTGCACGCGCGGGTCAGGACCCAGGCGCGGGTCATCCGTGCGGCCGGCACGTGGTCGACGGCGGCGGACTCGTCACACCAGACCATCCGGCCGCCGGCCCGGGCCAGCTGCCGGCTGAAGAGGTTGTCCTCCCCACCGCCCAGACCGAGGGCGGACTCGAACCGGATGCCGGACCCGCGCACCTGCTCCAGGTCGAGGAGCAGGTTGCCGCTCGCCGCGACGTCGATCGCGGTCCCTGTCGGCATCCTGCGGCGGGCGAAGAAGTCCCCGGCGCGGATCCACGCGTCGAGCTCTCCGGCGAACTCCGTCCGGACGACCCCGGCGACCGCGGCCGCGCCGGTGGCCGCCCAGGTCTCGAGCAGGTACGCCAGCCAGCCGTCGGCCGGCCGCTCGTCGTCGTCGATGAAGGCCAGCACCCGGGCCTCGGCCGCCTCGTCCAGAGCGCGGTTGCGGACCGCCGCGATGCCGGGTGTGGGCTCGGCCGCGTAACGGACCCCCACCATCCCGCTCACGACGGCGACGGCACTCCGGTCGGGGTCGTTGTCCACGACCAGCACGTCGGCGAGGTACCGGCTGTCGGGTGCGGAGGACACCTCGGAGGCCTGCGCGAGCAGCAGCGGCAACAGCGCGCGCAGTTCGTCCGGGCGGCGGAAGGTGGGCACCGCGACCGTGACCCGCACGGTGTCCGTCGGCGTGGCGGGGACCGCCGGGGTCGTCGCCGTCATCGCGAGATCACCGCTGCTCGCTCCTCGGTGGTCGGGGTCGGGGCCGGGGTGTGCGCGACCTGCCGTCCGAGGTGGTCGCGGGCCGGCGACGGCGTCAGCTGCACGCGCGACCCGAGCAGGAGACGTGCGAGGCGCCGCCGGTACCAGGTCGGCGCGTGTCGGTCCCGCACCGTCCCCGCATCCCGGACGGCGGCAGCACGGAACCGCGGCCAGTCGCTGACGACGCGCTCGACCGCGTCGGCCCACAGGTCCGGACGAGCCGCCTCGGCGACCTGGGCACCGGCACAGCCGTCCACCGCCTCGCGGAGCCCCGGCAGGTCGCTGACCACCGTGGGCCGCGCGGCGAGCAACGACTCGACCGCCACGTTCCCGAACGACTCGTCGAGCACGGAGGGGACGAGGACGACGTCGGCCGCCGCCAGGGCTGGTGCCACGTCGGGGCGGAACCCGTCGAAGGCGACCCGCCCGGTGAGGTCGGCGGCCGACGAGCGCAGCCGCCTCTCGAACCACTCGTAGCCGGGGTACACCGAACCGAGCAGCGTCAGCCGCGCGTCGACCCCGCGGGCGAGCAGCTCCCGCAGGGTCGCGACGGCGACGTCGGGACCCTTCCGCGGGGACAGCCGGCCCACGTACAGCAGGTGGACCGGGGCGTCGAGCCGGGCTCTCGGTGGGGCGGCCGGGTCGGATCCCTGCACCGGGTTCGCCACCACCGTCACGCGGTCGGTGAGCGCGGGCACGAGACGGAGCAGGACGTCGCGGGTGAACCGGCTGTTGGCCACGACCGTGTGCGCGCACCGGAGCGGGAGGAGCAGGACCCGGCGGAGGACCACGGGACCCGGCCACTCCGCTTCGTGGACGTGGCAGGCCACCGACCGGCGGGCCAGCCGGGCCAGCAGCAGCCAGGACGGCAGGATCGTCGTGTTGACGACCACCCCGTCGCCACCGTGACGGCGGAGCAGGACCAGCGCCGGGACCAGGCCCGCGACAGCGTCACGGAGGAGGCACAGCAGACCTGCCGGGCGGAGCACCGACTTGCGCAGCACCGGCATCCGGTGGATGACGACGCGCGCCCCGCGCCGTTCGAGTTCGGCGACCAACGGTCCACTCCCGGACAGCGCCACGACGACGTCGGCTGCGGGCAGCAGTGCGGTGACCGACTCCAGGAACACCCGATCGGAGCCGTACAGCTCCGCGCCGGGGTGGACCATGACGACCGACGGCCGTCGCCTCAGGGGGCGGGGACCGGTGAGCAACGCGCCCAGGGCCAGGGCGACACCGGCGAGGGAGCCCGCGACCGCGGCCCACAGGAGACCCGGGGAGCGCAGCAGCTGCCGCCTCCCGCCGCGGAGTAGGATCTCCCAGCTCACGCGCGGTGTGGCGAACACCCAGCGCAGCAGCCGGGCCCGGCCGAGGTGCCGGGCGGCGAAGGCCAGCCGGTTGCGACAGTTGTACCGGTAGTACAGGGCGGACTTCGCGCCCTCCGGGCGCCCGTCGGCGTGGGTGCCGCCCTCGTCGTGGACGGCGACCAGGTCCTCGCGGAGGACGACGGTGCCGCCGGCCGCGACGGCCCGGTACCCCAGGTCGACGTCCTCCCAGTACAGGAAGTAGCCCTCGTCGAATCCGCCGATCCGGGTGAGCAGGTCGTCGTGGACCACCAAGCAGGCCCCGCAGAGCCAGTCGCCGGGGTCGGTGGTGCTCCGATCGGCGTCGACCGGCCGGCTGCGGACCCGGCCGTCACGGAGGTCGGTCCGGGCGACCCGGAAGACGACGCGCCCCTGGGAGTCGACCAGCAGCGGGCTGATCAGTGCCATGGGCTCGCGCAGGCTGTGGGCGCGGAGCTCGGCGACGACGCCGGGATCGATGACGGCGTCGGGGTTCAGGAACAGGAAGGTCCGGCAGCCCAGCTCCCGGCCGGCGGCCACACCGGCGTTGCAGGCGGCGCCGAAGCCCCGGTTGTCCGGCATGCCGACGACGTGCCAGCCCCGGGCGGCGCCGAGTTCCTCGACGGCCCGCCGGTTGGCCGGTGTGGAGAAGTTGTCGACGACGACGACGCGCACGTCCGGCCCCGACGAGTCCGCGGTGGCGAGGTTCCGGCGGAGCAGGTCGGCCGAGCCGAACGAGACCACGACGACGGCGAGTGGCGCCGTGTCAGCCATGAGGGTTCCCTTCCGCTGTCGTGTTCCTGCGGCCGCGGGACCGGCACCGACTGCAGATGACGGCCGATGGTGCGGGCTGCCGGGCGGACCCGTCATCACCCGCGAGGGTCACCGCGGGACGACCTCACCCCCGGCGGTGACCCGCCGGGGGTGAGGTCGTCATCGCCATGGGGTCACGGCGTGGGCGGTGCCTGCCCCGTCTGGCCGACCCACAGGTCGTCCAGGCGGAGGTCCTGGCGACGGGTGGCGCTGCTGGAGGTGTACACCTCCAGGGACAGCGCACCCGGCCGCTGCAGCGCGGCGGTGGTGTCGGTGGCGGTCACCGTCCACGCCGCCGGCTCGGCCGTGCCCGCCGGCCAGACCTTGGCCCGCAGCGCCGTGCCCTCCAGCTCCAGCCGCACGGTCAGCGCCGTGCCCGGCGTGTACGTGCCGGTCAGCCGCTGGGAGGCCAGCACCGTCTCCGCACCGTCCATCGTCCGGTCCAGGCGGACGTCGACCACGCCGGTGCTCTGGAAGCGCACCGTGACCCGCTGGTCGGTGGTGCCCACCTTGCGCCCGCTCAGGGACACCCAGGACCCCGTCCCCGTCGCCGCCTGCGGCAGCGTGACCTCCGCCTGCACCGACACGTCCTGACCGGACACCGTGCCCAGCGTCGCGGCCACCGTGCGGCCGATGCCGCCGCTGAGCTGACCGGCCCCGCCGGTCACCGACGAGATCGCCGAGCTGCCGGTCACCGTCCACGCCCCGCCGCGGTCGGCGGTGCCCCACCCGGAGGTGACGCTCCGCTCGAAGGCGTCCGCGGCCACCGGCTGCACGCCCGGCTCGGGCGCCGGCGCGGTCACCGTGACCTGCCGGGTGACCGTGCCGGTGGCACCGTCGTCGTCGGTGACGGTCAGCCGCACCGTGTAGGTGCCGGCCGCCGCGTAGGTGTGCGAGGCCGTGGCGCCGGTGCCGGTGGCCCCGTCGCCGAAGTCCCACGCGAACCCGGCCACGGTGCCGTCGGTGTCGGCCGACGTCGAGCCGTCCACCGACACCCGCAGGTCCGCCACCGAGGTGGTGAACGCCGCCGTCGGGGCCGCGTTCGGTGCCGGGTCGACGACCGTGCCGGGCCGCTCGGCGCGCAGGTTGTCCAACCGGACGACCTGACCGCGCGTGGCGGTGCCCGACGTGTACACGTCCAGGAACAGCGCACCCGGCCGCTGCAGCGCGGCGGTGGTGTCGGTGGCGGTCACCGTCCACGCCGCCGGCTCGGCCGTGCCCGCCGGCCAGGCCTTGGCCCGCAGCGCCGTGCCTACGATCTCCAGCCGCACGGTCAGCGCGGTACCGGGGGTGTAGGTACCGGCCAGACGCTGGGTGGCCAGGATCGTCTCCGATCCGCCGATCACCCGGTACAGGTAGAGGTCCGTCTCACCGGTGCTGCGGAACCGCAGCGTCGCCCGGTAGTCGTCGCCGGCCACCTGCCGACCGCCGAGGTAGACGTAGGTGCCGCCTCCGGTGGCCGCCTGCACCAGGGTCAGGTCGGCCTGGATCGCGACGTCCTGCGCGGACACCTCACGGAGCGTGGCGCTCACACCGCGGCCGATGCCGCCGCCCAGCTGGCCGGCGCCGCCGGTCACCGAGGAGACGTTCGAGCCGCCGCCCATCGTCCACGCCCCGCCGCGGTCGGCCGACCCCCAACCGGAGGCCACCTCCCGGCCGAAGGCGTCGGCGGCGATGGACCCCGCACCGGCCGGCGCCGGAGCCACGGTCACCTCCCGTGAGGCGTTCGCCGTCGCGCCGTCGTCGTCGGTGACGGTCAGCCGCACCGTGTAGGTGCCCGCCGCGGCGTAGACGTGCGAGGCCGTGGCACCGGTGCCGGTCGCCCCGTCGCCGAAGTCCCACGCGTACGTGCTGACGGTGCCGTCGGCGTCCCGGGACGACGTTGCGTCGACCGCCACGGTCAGGTCGCGCGCAGCCGCGGTGAACGCTGCTGTCGGCGCGACGTTCGGGGCCTGGCCGGTCCGGCCGGCGCTGTCGTGCGCCGCCACCCGCTCCGCCGAGAGGGCCGTCGGGTAGACGGCGACCTCGTCGATCTGGCCGGCGAACCAGTCCAGGCCGCTGGCCCAGCTGCGGTCGCCCCCGACCCGCCAGTAACCGGTGATCGGGTCGGCTCGGACGACATCGGCACGCCTGCCGACGAGCTGCCCGTCCACGTAGAGCGACAGGCCTGCAGGGCCGAGGCTGCCGGCCACGTGGTGCCATCGTCCGTCGTTGTACGCGCCGCTCGTGGTGATCGTCTGCCCGGCGCCGTTGTAGACGCCGAAGGACACCCGGCCCTGCGCGTCCATGTAGACGTGCCGGTCGTACAAGGTGCTCAGGCCGGTTCGGGCGTTGCCGAAGCCGACGATCTTCCCGCCGGCGCTCGAGGTGGTCTGGAACCAGGCCTCGACGGTGAACACCTGCGGGCTGACCACGGCCGTCTGCGTCGCGAGTGACCCGGCGGAGGTCCCGTTGAAGCGGTAGGCCCGGTCGGTGTCACCGGCGATCGCGCCGGTCTGGTTGCGCGTGACGCCCGTGCTGACCGTCATGTCCTGCGCCTGACTGCCCAGCCGGTCGTATGCCAGCGACCCGGACGTCTCTCCCAGTGGCCAGTGGCTCTGGGCGCCGTCCGAGGCGACCACCTGCGCGTACGGGCGGTCGGCGCTGCTGTTCGAGGCGCCCACGGTGGCCGTCGCCCAGGTGGAGGTCAGCCGGTTGCCGGCCGGATCGCTCGCGACCACGACGTAGCGGTGGGATCCGGCGGCGGCGCCCGTGTCGGAACAGCCGTAGGTGGGCAGCTGCCACCACTGGGAGGGGCGGGTGACCTGGCAGACCGGGGTGCCGGACTCGGCGTCCCGGTACACCCGGTAGGTCAGGTGCTCGTTGTCCCGGTCGTGCACGGCCCGCCACGTGATGCGGACGGCTCCGGGGAGCATGGTGACGGTCGGCGCGAAGGTGCCGGTCGCCCGGGGGGCGACCCGGTTGGGCGCCGAGGACGGGACGGCGAAGCGCACGAGTCCCTGCTGCTCGGAGCCGTTGACGCCCGGGAACTCGCCGCCGTAGACGACGTAGTCCCGGTTGCCGGTCACGGACCACCCAGCCTGGTACTGCTGGGTGTAGGTCCCGGAGTAGAAGGTGGGGTACCAGGGCAGCACCGACGGCGCCGGCTTGCCCGCGAAGTTCTGGTTCCTGATGGTGGCGGTGCCCACGGTACCGGCCGGGGCGAGCGAGAGACTCGTCCCGAACATGTTGACCCGCGGGTCCTGCTCGGGGAAGCCGCCGATGTTGCTGCAGGCGTGGGCGTGCGTGGCGTGGTAGACGACGCCGTTGACCGCGAACGCGCTGTAGGTGTCGCCTCGGCAGTCGTTGATCCAGCGGACCGCGCCGCCGTCCGCGGCTGCGGCGAAGGAGCCCTCGAGGTTGCCCGGGCCGTAGAAGTCGTATCCCGTGCCGTAGACGTTCGTACCGTCGGTGCTCAGGCTCCAGATCGCGGAGTTGACGCCCTGGTTGGTGATCAGTGAGTTGACGGCGAAGGGCCGGGTGGCGCCGGTGGCGCCGTCGAGAGCGCCCACGCCGGTCGCCTTCACGCCGTTGAGCGAGTCGAAGCGGCCGGCGACGACGACCTGGCCGTTGCTGCCCGCGACCACCATCGCCAGCACGTAGTTGCTCGTCTGCGCGTTCTTCACCGGCTCGTTCGGCAGCCAGTTGCCCGCCGTGGACCCGACGCCAGGGCGCGGAGCCCAGGGCAGCAGAGCCCCGTTGCTCGCCGACACGGCGGCCAGGCGCTCACGGGCGGTCGACCCGACGGCACTGAACTCACCGCCGAGGTAGACGGTCGAGTTCGTCGCCGCGACCGCGCGCACGGTGCTGTTGGCCGCCGGACGGAACGTGCTCACGAGCTGGCCGGTCGCGGTGTCGTAGGCGGCGATGCGCGAGCGTGCCTGACCGTTGGCCTGGGTGAAGGAGCCCCCCACGTAGACGCGGGAACCGTCGGGCGACGCGGCGAGCGCCAGCGCCTGCCCGTTGAGGTCCGGCGCGAAGGAGGTGATCAGCGCGCCCGTGCGGATGTCGTAGGCGAGCATGTTGTTGCGCACCGTCTCCTGCGTGCCGGGCGCGGCACCAGCCGGGCGGGCCCGCGTGAAGCTGCCGGCCACGTACACGGTGTCGCCGACCACGAGCTGCGCCCAGGCGACCCCGTTGATCTGCACGGTCGGCAGTGGATCGGCCGTGACCGTGGTCGGTGTGACGGGGTTGGACGGGTCCAGGGGAGCCGAGTCGGCCCGGGCGATCCCGGGGACCAGCACCGCCCCGACCACTCCGGTGACCATCAAGAAGGCGACCACGGCCGCCAGCAGCGACCTGGGCCCAGCCGCGAAACGTTCAGACATCGAAGTACTTCCCCCGCTCATCCCGTGGTGCCGGCCTGCCGTGCTGACCGGCAGGCGGACACTAAGCGTGACGACCAGGTCGGTGGCATCCCCTGATGCGGTGACACAGCGTGACACGAATGCAGTGAGGCGGGCCCTTGTCTCACTCAACGTGAGGCCACGACGAACGACCGCAGGGTCCCGGCCGAACGGCCGGGACCCTGCGTGACGACGTGCTCGGTCGCGATCAGGCGGCCGAGCCGGTGAAGACGGCGTAGGGAGCCCCGGGCTGGTAGCCCACGGAGACGGTCACCGTGTCGCGCGTCTCCGTGGGTACACCGAACACGTAGACGCCCTCGGCGGTCTCCCCCGGTTCCAGCATCCCGGCGACCGAGGCGGCCGACGGGTCATCGAGGGGCGACCCCGGCACCCGCTCGGTGCCGTAGCTGAGGTCGACGGCCACACCGGACAGGTCGACCGCGTCTGCCGTCCGGTTGTCGAACCGGACGGTGATCCGCAGTGCGGGCCCTCCCACGTTGCCCGGACCGAGACCGCTGCCCTCGATCGCCTCGATGCCCTCGAGGGTGACCGCGACGTCGTCGTCCACCGTCACGGAGCTGTCCAGCGGCACCGGCGGCAGGCCGGGCGGCAGCTCGTCCGCGTCGGTCGTCGGCCCCGTCGGCTGGGGGGTGGCCGGCGGCGGCTCCGCAGGACCCGGCGTCGTCGGATCCGACGCGGTGGTGGGGACGGCGGCCGATGACGTCGCCGCCGCGTCGGTCCCGCCGGGTCCGCCGTCGTCGCCTCGGCCGCCGGTCAGGAACAACGCGGCCACCGCCAGACCGATGGTGAGCGCGGCGGCGGACCAGGCGAGGAGCCGCCCCCGGCGGACCCGCCCCGTCGTCTGGTGCGTGGAGGTGCTCATCGTGGCAACCTGCCCATCTCTCGGAACCACTTGACCGACCCCAGGGCCAGGTGCCCCGCCGTCGCCAGGAAGAGCGTGGCGTAGACGGACAGGAAGACCGCCGGGTTGCCCCACAACAGGAACGACAGGGCGAGGACGCCGTAGTCGGTGGGGAGCGACAGCAACGACCGGCGCAGGGACGGCGTCGCCGTCGACGGCTGCGCGCGCGTCGCGACCCCGTGCTGGGCGCGCAGGGCCTCGTTGAGCAGCATCGCGAAGAACAGCACACCGTCGGCGATGCAGTAACCGATCGGGACCAGCAGCAGCGGTCCGGCCTCGGCGGCCACGAACCGGTACAGGGCGACCAGCACGGCCAGGTGGAGGGCCAGCAGCTTGGCCGCGTCGACCATGTGGTCGAGCCACTCCCCCGCCGGCGACCCGCCACCGCGCAGCCGGGCGAGCTGCCCGTCGGCGGCGTCCAGGGCGTAGCCGAGCACCAGGCACGCAGCCACGGCCAGGCCCACGGGCACCGAGGGCGGCACCAGCACGACCAGCGCGATGCCCGTGGCGGTGAACGCGGCGCTGACCGCGGTGACCGCGTTGGGCGTGAGCCCGGCGTGGAACGCCATCCCGGCGAAGAGCCGGCCCAGCGGCCGGTTGACGAACCGCGAGTAGGCCGGTGCGCCGGCGACGCCCTTCTGCGCAGCGGCCAGTCGGCGCAGCGTCGTCCGCAGGTCCGCGGTGGGGTGCTGGACGGTGGCGGTCACTGCTGGGCCGCCGGGAGGTCCTCGAGTCCCCACTGCACCGGCGGTGCCGGCGGGCGCAGCGGCACCACGTCGGCGACCCGTGCCGAGACGTCCCGCCGGCCGGGCGGCAGGTCCGCGTCGGTCGGCCTGCGCCGGCCGCTGGGGCGCCGGCGGGGCACGTCCCGCGCGGCCAGGCGCCGGGCGAGCTGCTCGTAGCCGTCGGCGACCTCGTCCCAGTCGTAGCGCGCGGCCAGGGCGCGGGCCCGGCGGCCGGCCCGGCGGGTGCCCTCCGGGTCGGCCTCGACGGAGGCGATCTGCCGGGCGACGTCCTGCGGCGTGCGGAAGAAGCGGCCCGAGTCGCGGACGACCTCGCGGTTGAAGTCGACGTCGTAGGCGGTGACCGCCGCGCCGGCGCCGATGGCCCGCAGCAGCGAGGGGTTGGTGCCGCCGACCGAGTGCCCGTGCAGGTAGGTGGCACAGTGGGCGTAGAGCTGGTCGAGCAGCTCCTGGTCCCAGACGCCGCCGAGGAAGCGCACCCGCTCGTCGGCCAGCGCGTGCACCCGCCGGGTGTAGGCGTCGGCGTAGGGCGCCGACCCGACGACGACCAGCGGCTTGGCGGCGTCGCTGGCGACGTAGCCCTCGACGACGACGTCGACGTGGTTCTCCGGCTCGAAGCGGGCCACCACCAGGTGGTAGCCGCCGGGCTCGAGGCCGACCTCGGCCAGCTCGTCGGAACCGGGGCTGATGAGCGGGGCGCCGTAGGTCAGCAGCGTCGTGGGGGCGCCGAAGGCGGTCCGGTAGTACTCGGCGATGCCCTCGGCGTCGGCGATGAGCACGTCCGACCAGCGCACCGCCAGCGACTCGGCGACGCGGTAGTACCGCCGGCCCACCGGCCCCCACTTGGCCCGCTTCCACTCCAGCCCGTCGACGTGGGTGGCGACGGGGATGCGGGCGGCGCGCACGGCCGGCAGCAGCGGGGCGTTGGCCGCGTTGAACACGATCGCGGCGTCGGTGCGGTGGGTGAGCAGGTGCCGGACCGACAGCGCGGTGTGGCTGAGCGTCTCCAGCGACCGGCGGTGGGCGGCCGGCAGGTGCACGAGCTCCATGCCCAGGTGCTCGGCGGGCGGCGCCTCGGCGACACCCGGGGACGTGCGGCAGTAGACGACGACCCGGTGCCCGCGGTCGGCGAGCCTGCGGCCGACCTCCTCGACCGCGGTCTCGAAGCCGCCGTAGCGCGCCGGCACGCCACGGGTGCCCACCAGGGCGAGGCTCAAGCGGTCCATCGGTCGCGTCCTTCCGTCGGTGCGGAGCAGGAGACGGTCGGCCCGCTCCGCGCACAACGGCGCGGACCGACGGTAGGGAGCGGAGCGGTCCCCCCTCCTCCCCCGTCCGGGTGGGACCGGGGTGAGAGCAGGGGGACGACGGCGGCCGCTAGTAGGCGCCCGAGCGGCTGAGCACCGCGCGGAAGGTCTTGACGAGGATCAGCGCGTCCAGCGCCAGCGACCAGTTCTCGACGTAGCGCAGGTCGAGGCGGACCGACTCCTCCCACGACAGGTCGCTGCGCCCGGAGATCTGCCACAGCCCGGTGAGTCCGGGCCGGACCAGCAGCCGCCGGCTGACCGAGGAGTCGTAGCGCGCGACCTCGCGGGGCAGCGGCGGCCGCGGGCCGACCAGCGACATCGAGCCGCCGAGCACGTTGAGCAGCTGCGGGAGCTCGTCGAGGGACAGGCGGCGCAGCCAGCGGCCGACGCGGGTGACCCGGGGGTCGGTGCGCATCTTGAACAGCAGGCCGTCGGAGATGTTCTGCTCCTGCAGCGCGTCGACCTGGCGGTCGGCGTCGACCACCATGCTGCGGAACTTGAGCATGGTGAACCGCCGGCCGTTCACGCCCACCCGCTCCTGGCGGTAGAGGACCGGGCCGGGGCTGTCGAGCCGCACGGCCAGCGCCAGGGCCAGCAGTAGCGGCGCCAGCACCACCAGCGCCAGGGCCGCGGCGACCCGGTCGACCCCTCCCTTGACCAGCCGGCCCCAGCCGCCGAAGCGCGGCTGCTCGACCGAGAGCAGGGGCAGCCCCTCGAACGGGCGGATGTGCAGCCGCGGGCCGGCGACCTCGATCAGGCCGGGCGCGACGAGCATCTCGACGCCGGTGCCCTCCAGCTGCCACGACAGCCGGCGGAGGTACTCGGCGGCGGTCTCACTCGCCGAGGTGACCGCGACGGCGTCGGCCCCCAGCCGCTCGGCGGTCTCGGCGACGTCGTCGAGGCCGCCGACCGGGACGCCGAGCCGGTCGGCGACGCGGGCCCGGCTCTCCGGGGTGACGCAGGCACCGACGACCTGCAGCCCGGCGTACTTCGCCCGGGTCACCGCGGTGGCCAGCTCGACGACGGCGCCGCCTCGCCCGACGAGGACGACCCGCTTGGTGCAGGCGCCGCGGGACTGCCGCCGGCGCAGCGCGCACCGGGCGGCGTAGCGACCGACGAGGGTGAGGAGGGTGAGCACGGGCACGGCCGGCAGCACCAGTGCGCGGCTGAGCTCGAGGTCGCCGGCGAAGGAGACGACACCGGCCAGTGCGAGCAGCAGGAAGCCGGCCCGGCCGACGCGGCGGTACTCGTCGCTGCCGGTGCCGAACACCCGCTCCTCGTGGGCGCCGGTGCCCAGCAGCAGCAGCGGCCAGGCGAGCACCAGCCCGGCGGCGGTCAGCAGCGGCGCGGAGCCGGGGGACGGCTGCGCCGCGAGCACCCCGGCACAGGCGGTCAGGGCGGCGGCCACGTCGAGGCCGTGCAGGGCCGCGGAGTAGCGGCCGGCCCACCGGCGGGCGGGCGCCCGCCGGACGGCGGGCAGGCCAGCAGCGGAGGCGGGGGCCCGACGCGGAGTCGGGAGCGTCGGCGTCGAGCTCCCCGGTCCGGTCGCGTGGTGGTGGTCCAGTAGCACGTCTCCCCCTCGTCACTCCCCGTGCGCACGGGGAACAGAGGTCACGCTCGGTGCGCAATGCCTTCGCCGCGCCCTGCGTGCTGCTCCCCCGACGCTCGGAGAACACTCACAGAGCGTGACAGGAGGGTCAATGCGGAGAGTGACTGTTCACCCGAAGGAGGAGACGCGGCGGGGGACTCAGCTGCGCGGGTGGACGACGTTCTGGGCCGCCTCGAGCCCGCGCGCCACCAGCTCCTCGGCGGCGTCGGCGGCCTCGGCGACCAGCAGGTCGAGCTCCTTGCGCTCGGTCGCGGAGAAGTCCCTGAGGACGAAGTCGGCGGGGTCCTGGCGGCCGAGTGGGCGGCCGATGCCGACCCGCACGCGCAGGTAGTCGCGGGTGCCCGTGGAACGGCTGATCGAGCGCAGGCCGTTGTGCCCGCCCTCGCCGCCGCCGCGCTTGAGCCGGACCGCGGCGAAGGGGAGGTCGAGCTCGTCGTGCACGACGACGAGGTCGGTGGCCGGCAGCTTGTGGTAGTCGAGCAGCCCGCGCACGGGGCCGCCGGACTCGTTCATGTACGTCGTCGGCCGGGCCAGGACGACGCGGCGCCCGGCCAGCCGGCCCTCGCCGGCCAGCGCGCGGGCGCGGGCGCCCTTCCCGGCGGCCAGCCGCACGCCGGCGCGGGCGGCGAGCTCGTCGAGCACCATGGCGCCGACGTTGTGCCGGTTGCCGGCGTAGCCCGGACCGGGGTTGCCCAGCCCGACGACGAGGAAGGGTCCCTCGGAGGGGAGGGACGCCGCAGGGGCGCCGGCGGGTGCGCCGGCGCCCCTGCGGGACGTGCTCTCGGTCAGCGGGGACCTCAGCTGTTCTCGGTCGACTCGATCGACTCGCCGCCGCCCTGCGCCATGGGCTCGGGGACGACGTCGCCCTCGCCGACGCCCTCCTCGGCGGGCGCGGACTCCTCGCGCTCGATGCCGGCCTCGGCCTCGGCCTCGGCGAGCTCGGCGTCGAGCTGCTCGGCGGTCGGGGCGGCCATGACGTTGACGACCAGGGCCTCGGGGTCGGTGAGCACGGTGGCCCCGCCGGAGAGGGTCAGCTCGCCGGCGGTGACGCCGTGGCCGGCCTCGCGGCCGGTGACGTCGACCTCGACGGTCTCGGGGATGGCGGTGGCGGGGGCCTCGACCGAGACGGTGTTCAGCTCGACGCTGACCAGGGTCTCGGAGGCGGCCTCGCCCACGACGGTCACCGGGACGTCGACGGTGACGCGCTCGCCGCGGCGGACGACGAGCAGGTCGACGTGCTCGTGCACGCGGGTGAGCGGGTCGCGCTGGACGGACTTGGTGAGCGCGAGCTGCTCGGTGCCGTCGAGGACGACGGTGATCAGGGCGTTCGTGCCGCCGTTGCGCAGCGCCGCGGCGAACTCGCGGGCCGGCAGCGACAGGTGGACGACGTCCTGGCCGTGCCCGTACAGGACGGCGGGGATGCGGCCCGCGCGGCGGGTCCGGCGGGCGCTGCCCTTGCCGAACTCGGTGCGGGCCTCGGCGACGAGGCGGAAGTCAGCCACGGTGGTGTGCTCCTCTGGTGGATCGGCCGGTGTGCCGGCGGCCGCGCGCGGCACACCCACTCGGAGCACACGCACGTCGATCACGGAGTCGGACGGACCGCTCCCTCGCCGGGCGCTGCCATGCTACCCGGCCGCCGGCCGGGTGACCGCGGCCAGGTGCCGTCCCCTGCTGCGCTGGGCCCTCCCCGTCCGGCCTCGGGACGCCCTCCGGGCCCCCGCTCGGCACGGACCGTCAGCTGGCGCCGCCGAAGAGGCTGGTGACCGAGCCGTCCTCGAAGACCTCCTTGATCGCCCGCGCGAGCAGCGGGGCGATCGACAGGACGGTGAGCTTGTCGAACTGGCGGGCCGGCTCGATGGGCAGCGTGTTGGTCACGATGACCTCGCTGATCTTGCTGTTCTTCAGCCGGTCGACGGCGGCGCCGGACAGCACCCCGTGGGTGGCGCAGACGATGACGTCGGCGGCGCCGGCCTCGAACAGCGTCTCGGCGGCCTTCACGATCGTGCCGCCGGTGTCGATCATGTCGTCGAGGAGGATGCAGACGCGGCCCTCGACCTCGCCGACGACGCGGTTGGCGACCACCTCGTTGGGCCGCATGGGGTCGCGGGTCTTGTGGATGAAGGCCAGCGGGACACCGCCCAGCTTGTCGCTCCACCGCTCGGAGACCCGGACCCGCCCGGAGTCCGGGGACACGACCGTGATGTCGCGGTCGCCCCACCGGTCCTGCACGTGGCCGCTGAGCAGCTCCAGGGCGAACAGGTGGTCGACCGGGCCGTCGAAGAAGCCCTGGATCTGGGCGGTGTGCAGGTCGACGGTCATGAGCCGGTCGGCACCGGCGGTCTTGTACATGTCGGCGACCAGGCGGGCCGAGATCGGCTCGCGGCCGCGGTGCTTCTTGTCCTGCCGGGCGTAGGGGAAGAACGGGGCCACCACGGTGATCCGCTTGGCCGAGGCGCGCTTGAGCGCGTCGACCATGATCAGCTGCTCCATGAGCCAGGTGTTGATCGGCGCGGTGTGGCTCTGCACGACGAAGGCGTCGCAGCCGCGCACCGACTCCTCGAACCGCACGAACAGCTCGCCGTTGGCGAACTCGTAGGCCGCCGTCGGCGTCGGCGTCACGCCCAGGTGGCCGGCGATCTCCGCCGCCAGCTCCGGGTAGGCCCTGCCGGAGAAGAGCATCAGGCTCTTGCTGGTGGTCTGCCGGATCGCGCTCATCGGCTGTGTGCCCCTACCGCTCGTGGTCCGCTTCGGGCTCCGCCGGTCGGTCCGGGATGTCACCCACGGCCCGGCTCCCGGCCGTGCCTCCAGCCGTCGCTGCTGCTGCAGCCCTCGCGGCGGCCGTCCCCGGACGGCGCCGCCGCACCCAGCCTGCCACATTGCGCTGCGCGGCCCGCGCCACACCCATGGCCCCCGGCGGCACGTCCTCGGTGATCACCGAGCCGGCGGCGGTGTAGGCGCCGTCGCCGACCGTGACCGGGGCCACGAGCATCGTGTCCGACCCGATGCGCACCTGGTCGCCGATCGTCGTGTGGTGCTTGGCCACGCCGTCGTAGTTGACGAAGACCGTGGCCGCGCCGATGTTGGCGCCGCGCCCGATCGTCGCGTCGCCGACGTAGGACAGGTGCGGCACCTTCGAGTCCTCGCCCACCTGCGCGTTCTTCGTCTCGACGAACGCGCCCACCTTGGCGCCCCCGGCCAGCCGGGTCCCCGGCCGCAGGTAGCTGAAGGGGCCGACCGAGGCCCGCGGGCCCACGACCGCGCCGAGGACGTGCGAGCGGACGACGGCGGCGCCCTCCTCGACGGTGGTGTCGACCAGCGTGGTGTCGGGCCCGACGACGGCGCCGGTGGCCACCGACGTCGTCCCGCGCAGGTGCACCCCCGGCTCGAGCAGGGCGTCGGGCGCGACGGTGGCGGTGACGTCGACCCAGGTCGTGGCCGGGTCGACGACGGTGACCCCGGAGCGCATCAGCGCGTCGAGCACGCGGTCGTTGAGGGTGCGGCGGCGGGCGGCGAGTTCGACCCGGTCGTTGCAGCCGAGCACGTCGGCCGGGTCCTCGGCGCGGACGGCGGCGACCGGCGCCCCGCCCTCGACCAGCGGGGCCAGCGCGTCGGTGAGGTACTGCTCGCCCTGCGCGTTGTCGGTGGCCAGGCCGGCGAGCACCCGCCGCAGGGTCGCGGCGTTCGCGACGTAGACCCCCGCGTTGACCTCGCGGATCGCCCGCTGCTCGGCGGTGGCGTCGCGCTCCTCGACGATCGCCCGGGGCGCACCGCGCCCGTCCCGGACGATCCGGCCCAGCCCGGCCGGGTCCCCCACCTCGGCCGTGAGCACGGTGAAGACGCTGCCGGCCGCGGTGTGCGCCGCCACCAGCGACGCCAGCGTGCCGGCCGTGAGCAGCGGCGCGTCGCCGTTGACCACGAGAACCGGTCCCTCGAGGTCGGGGGCGGCGTCCAGGGCGACCCGCGCGGCGTGCCCGGACCCGAGCTGCTCCTCCTGCAGCACCGCCCGGGCGCCGGGCGCGACCGCGGCCAGGTGCTCCTCGACGGCCGCGCGGCCCGACCCGACGACCACCAGGGTGGTGCCGGCGCCCAGCGGCGCGGCGGCGGCCAGCACGTGGCCGAGCATCGAGCGCCCGCCGAGCTCGTGGAGCACCTTCGGCGTGGCCGACCGCATCCGGGTGCCCTGCCCCGCGGCGAGGACGACGACGGCGGCGACTGCCTGCTGGGGGCTCACGGATCTCCTCCGACGGTGGGACCGCCGGCGGTCGCACCGGCGCTGCTGGGACGCTGCTGGGGGACTCGGACTCGAACCGAGACCTCCCGGCTCCAAAGGCCGGCGGGCTGCCGATTACCCCATCCCCCACCGCGGCGCCGCCCCCGCGCGGCACCGACCGCCCGAGCCTAGGGGCCGCGCCGGGCGGAGGCACGGCCTGCCCGGGCCCCGGGGCTCGGACGGCGGGTGTGCCTACGGTCACGTAGGTTACGGCCAGCCAGCCGCCGGTCGTCGAGAGACGCGCGACCCGCGACGGACCACGACTGGAGGCTCCCGCCCGTGTCCGCTCCCTCTCTGACCCGGCCGACGGCGTTCCGTCCCGCCGACCCCGACGCCGGGCTGCCGGCCGGCGCCTACGGCAAGGAGAAGGGCCACCTCGAGCAGCTGGTCCTCTACGTCTTCGTCGTGGTGCCCTTCGTCGCCCTCGCCGCCGTCGTGCCGGTCGTGTGGGGCTGGGGCCTGTCCTGGCTCGACGTCGCGCTGTTCGCGGCCTTCTACTTCGTCCCGCTGCTCGGGGTGACCGTGGGCTACCACCGCCACTTCACCCACGGGTCGTTCAAGGCGAGCCGGCCGCTGCGGATCGCGCTGGCGATCACCGGCTGCATGGCGATCCAGGGTCCGGTCGTGCAGTGGGTGGCCGACCACCGCCGCCACCACGCCTTCTCCGACCGCGAGGGCGACCCGCACTCGCCGTGGCGCTACGGCACCGACGCCCGGGCGCTGCTCAAGGGGATGTTCCACGCGCACCTGGGCTGGCTGTTCGACCGGCGGCAGACCAACGCCGCCCGCTACGCCCCCGACCTGCTCAAGGACCGCGGCCTGGTGGTGACCAGCCGGCTGTTCAGCCTGTGGGCGTTCCTCAGCCTGGCCCTGCCCGCCGCGATCGGCGGCCTGGTGACCCAGAGCTGGATCGGTGCCTGGAGCGCCTTCTTCTGGGCCGGGCTGGTGCGCACGGGGCTGCTGCACCACGTCACCTGGTCGATCAACTCGGTCTGCCACGTGGTGGGCGCCCGGCCCTTCGCCTCGCGCGACCGCGCCACCAACTTCTGGCCGCTGGCGATCCTCAGCGCCGGGGAGTCCTGGCACAACCTGCACCACGCCGACCCCACCTGCGCCCGCCACGGCGTGCTGCGGGGGCAGATCGACATCAGCGCCCGGGTCATCTGGCTGTTCGAGAAGCTGGGCTGGGCGCACTCGGTGAAGTGGCCCGACCCGGTGCGCCTGGCCGCGAAGCGGCGGGCGCCCGAGCCCGCCGGGGCCTGAGCGGGCAGGCGGGGCGACCGGTGCCCCCCGGGGACCCCGTGCCCCGGCCACGGGTGCGGATGAGCGGCGCCCAGCGGCGCGAGCAGCTGGTCGCGGTGGGCCGTGCGGTGTTCGCCGAGCGCGGCTACGACGCGACCTCGATCGAGGAGCTCGCCGTCCGCGCGGAAGTGAGCAAACCGGTCGTCTACGAGCACTTCGGCGGCAAGGAGGGCCTCTACACCGCCGTCGTCGACCGGGAGATGCAGCAGCTGCTCGACCGGTTCACGTCGGCCCTGGCCGGGGGCGGCGGGCCCCGGGCGCTGCTGGAGCGGGCGGCCCTGGTGCTGCTGGACTACGTCGAGGACGACACCGACGGCTTCCGGGTGCTCTCCCGCGACTCCCCGGGCTCGGGCGCCTACTCCTCCCTGCTCGGCGAGCTCGCCCGCCGGGTCGAGCACATCCTGGCGGGGCAGTTCGCCGGCCGCGGCCACGACCCGCAGCTCGCCGGCCTCTACAGCTCCGCGCTGGTCGGCATGGTCGCGCTGGTGGGCCAGTGGTGGCTCGAGCACCGCTCCCCCGGCAAGGAGGAGGTCGCCGCCCGGCTGGTGGACCTCGCCTACTCCGGCCTGGCCCACCTCGATCCCCACCCGACGCTGCGCACGACCGGCTCCGGCCGGGCCTGAACGGGCTCAGCCCACCAGCCGCGCGCCCGGCACCGGGCCGTGCACCACCCGGACGGTGCGGAACACGCCCTCCCCCGCGAGCACGGCGGCCAGCCGCAGCGCGGCCTCCTCGTCGTCGGCGAGGGCGGCCACGGTGGGCCCGGAGCCACTGACCAGCGCGCCCGCCGCTCCCGCGTCGGTGGCCGCCCGCAGGGCCCGTCGCAGCGCCGGGCGCAGCGAGAGGGCCGCGGGCTGCAGGTCGTTGGCGAGCGCGGCGGCCAGCGCCGGCGTCGGGCCGCTGCGCAGGGCGGCGAGCACCGGCTCGGAGGCGGGCACCCCGGAGCCGTCGGGGACCCGGCCCGCGGCGCGCAGCCGGTCGAGCTCGGCGTAGACGGCGGGGGTGGACAGGCCACCCGCGGCGATGCCGAGCACCCAGTGCCACTGCCGGCGGGCCAGCACCGGCGTGAGCTGCTCGCCGCGGCCGCTGCCTAGCGCCACCCCGCCGGCCAGGCTGAAGGGCACGTCGCTGCCGAGCCGGGCGGCCAGCCCGGCGAGGTCGCCGCGGGTGGCGTGGGTGCCCCACAGCGCGTCCAGGGCGACCAGGGCGGCCGCGGCGTCGGCGCTGCCCCCGGCCAGCCCGGCGGCGGCCGGGATCGCCTTGTGCACCTCGATGGCGGCGTCGGCGGCCACGCCGGTGTGCTCGGCGAGCAGTTCGGCGGCCTGCCAGACGAGGTTGCGCCGGTCGGTGGGCACGGGGTCGGGCCCCCCGGCCCCCTCTCCGGTCACCGTCACCGACAGCCCGCCCGCGCGCCGCACGGTGACCGTGTCGAGCAGCGAGACGGCCAGGTAGACCGTCTGCAGGGCGTGGAAGCCGTCCTCGCGCAGCGGGCCGACGGCGAGGGAGACGTTGACCTTGGCCGGCGCGTGCGCGGTGACCGCGCCGTCGCCCCGGCTGTGCCCGGCCCCGCCGGGCGACGACCAGCTCATGACGACCGGCTCACGACGACCGGGTCACGGCGCGGTCGCCGCCAGCCGCGCGAAGTCGGCCACCGACAGCCGTTCCCCGCGGGTGGCCGGGTCGATGCCGGCGGCCCGCAGCCGCGCCTCGGCGGCGGCCGGGCTCCCGGCCCAGCCGGCGAGGGCGGCCCGCAGGCCCTTGCGGCGCATGGCGAACGCGGCGTCGACGACGGCGAAGGTCGCGGCGCGGTCGCCCGGCGGCGGCTCGTGCCGGTCGAGGGCGACCAGACCGGAGTCGACGTTGGGCTCGGGCCAGAACACCCGGCGGCCGATGGTGCCGGCGCGGCGGGCGGTGCCGTACCAGGCGGCCTTGACCGAGGGCACGCCGTAGGCGGGACTGCCGGGCGGGGCTGCCAGCCGCTCGGCGACCTCGGCCTGCACGAGGACCAGCGCTCGCCGCAGGGAGGGCAGCAGTTCCAGCAGGTGCAGCAACACGGGCACGGCCACGTTGTACGGCAGGTTCGCCACCAGCGCCGTCGGCGGGGGTCCGGGCAGCTCGCGCACCCGCAGCGCGTCGGCCTCGACGACGGTCAGCCGGCCGGCCAGGTCCGGCTGCCGCTCGGCCACGGTGACCGGCAGCCGGGCGGCCAGCCGGGGGTCGATCTCCACGGCGGTGACGGCCGCGGCGGCCGGCAGCAGGCCCAGGGTCAGCGACCCGAGACCGGGACCGACCTCGAGGACGACGTCGTCGGGGCGCAGCTCCGCCGTGCGCACGATCCGCCGGATGGTGTTGGCGTCGTGCAGGAAGTTCTGCCCGAGGGTCTTCGTCGGGCGCAGGTCGAGCTGCTGGGCCAGGTCGCGGATGACGGCCGGGCCCAGCAGCCCGGGGGCCTGCTCGGGAGAGCTCAGCTGAACAGCCGGGAGCCGCAGTGCGGCCACTGGCCGGCACCGGAGCGCGCGTAGAGCATCTGGGCCCGCAGTGTCTGCTCCTCCGCCGAGGCGGCCGCGGGGTCGCCGGTGCCGCCGACCGACGCCCAGGTGGCCGTCGAGAACTGGTAGAGGCCACGGTACTTGCCCGTGGAGCTGACGGCGTTCACCCGGCCGCCGGACTCGCACTGCGCCAGCGCCGCCCAGTTGAGCCCGTCGGCGGTGGCCGGGACCGATCCCGAGGGCGCCGGCCGCTCCTTGGTCCCGACGGTGACCAGCTCGTCGACCGGCGGGACGGTCACGCTGGTGGCCAGCTGCTCGCGGGAGGTCTCCACGCCGTCGACGACGGTGACGCGGAAGGTGGTCGCCTGCTCGCCGTCCACGCCCTCCTGGATGACGGTCTCCTCGCCCTCGAGGGCCTCCGGGTCCTCGGTCTCGACCGTCCCGTGCCGCACGGGGCTGGTGACGACCTGCTCGGTGACCTGCACGCGGAAGACCTGCAGCCGCATGGCGCCCAGCAGCGGCTGGGTCGGGTACAGGCTGGTGCGGTCGTGCTCGCCGAGCACGACGCCCTGCTCGGCCAGCAGGTCGCCGGCGGTGGCGGCCGTGGTGGTGACCACGCGGGAGGCGCCGTCGACGACCAGCGTGACGTCCTTCGGCGTGGTGATCGACAGCGCCATGCCGTCGAGCGGGAGCCGCTCGCTGCGGCTGGCCGACAGGACCATCCCCTCGGCCCGGTAGCCGAGCTGCTCGAGCGCCTCGTCGACCGACAGCGCGGTCACGTAGACCTCGCTGCTGACCCCGTCGACGGTGAGCTGCAGCGGGCGGGCGCGGTTGACCACGACGGTGTCGCCGTCGACGACCTCGGCCTCGGCCGCGGGGAGGACGACGTCGTGCGCCTGCGTCTCCAGGCCCTCCTCCGCCAGCACCTCGCCCACGGTGTCGGCGTACGTGCGGACCTCGCGGGCCTGCCCGTCGACGGTGAGGGTCAGCGACTTCTGCGCGGCGAACCAGGCGATCGAGCCGCCCACCAGTCCGGTCAGGACCAGGGCGAAGAGGGCGAGCTTCAGCGTTCGGGGCACGACACTTCCACGGGGTCGGGGGACCGGGCAGGGGGTCGCACACCCGAGCGGCAGCCGACAGCGCGGGGCTCCCGGGACCGTGCGGACGCCGTCCGGCGATCCCACCCCGGCTGTCAGTCACGCCACGTTAACGAGTGCGCCACGTCTAGCAACGGTGCGCACGGAGTGAACCAGGGGGACGACACGTCGACACGGAGCCGCGCCGACACGGACCGTCACGGACGCGCCGCGTGGGACGACTGTGACGAGTGGTTCCGACGGGGTCAGCCGGTGATCGACGTCACGGCGTGATCGGTGCCGTGACGGGGCACGAGAATGGGGTTCAGCCGGCCAGGGCGCGCTCGTCGACCCGGACGGGCCGCAGCCAGGTGAGCAGGAACCCGGCGACGGCGAGCCCGGCGGCGATCCCGGCGAACCCGCCGGCCACCAGGGCCACGGGCACCAGGTCGACCCGCTCGGTCACCCGGTCGCCCAGGTCGATGCCGCCGGCCAGCAGGAGGGTGCCCAGCGGCAGCAGGGCCAGCACGCTGGTCGCCGCGGTCACCAGGTGCGCGGTCCAGGTGCGCAGCGCCTCGTCGACCGGCACGTCGGCGCCGTCGGCCGGCAGCGGCCGGAGCAGGACCCGCAGCAGCGCGGTCTCGGCCAGCAACCAGGCCACGAGCGGGACGACGACGGCGGTCCAGCCGACCGGGTCGGACAGCTCGCCGCGCTGCCACATGTACGCGGCGACCGCGATCTCGGCGACGACGACGGCGCGCATGGTCCACAGCAGCCACAGCGAGACCTGCTCGCTGCGCCGCGGCCGACGGGCGGGCTCGGACAGCCGCCAGCGCGGGCGCGGGCGGGTGGCCTCGGCGAGCACCACGCCCGCGAGCAGGCCGACGACCAGGGCGGGCAGCCAGAGGAAGACCGACGCCTCCGCGAACACCACGATGCTGGCGACGACGGCGACCAGCCCCAGCAGCAGGCCGACCCGCCGCACCCGGCGCCCGTGCTGCGCCTGCCGCTGCAGGGTGGCCAGGCCCTCGGGCGTGGGCGTGGAGAAGCCGATCGCGGCCGCGGCGACCGCGCGGCGGCCGGCGGCCAGTGCCCACGCCCGCGCCAGCAGCACGCCGGGCACGAGGACGGCGATGAAGAGGACGACGGCGATGAGGCGGCCCACGCAGACAGTGTGCCTCGCCTCGGGGCCCAGCCGGTCCCGCCGGTGCTACCAGCTCCCGAAGACCCGCTCGGCGGTGCGGGTGAGGCTGTCGCCCAACTGCGCGAGCTCGACCCCGGTGACCTCGGCCAGCGCCCGCACGGTGTGCGGCACCAGCCGCGAGCCGTTGGGCCGGCCGCGGTGCGGCACCGGGGTGAGGAACGGCGAGTCGGTCTCCACGAGCAGCTGGTCGAGCGGGGTGAGCGCCGCGGCCTCGCGCAGGTAACCGGCGTTGCCGAAGGTCAGCGTGCCGGCGAAGGACAGCACGTGGCCGCGCTCGACGCAGGCCCGCGCGAAGGCGGCGTCGCCGGAGAAGCAGTGGAACACCGTGTGCTCGGGAGCGCCCTCGTCGTCCAGGACGCGCAGGATCTCCTCGTGGGCGTCGCGGTCGTGGACGACCAGGGCCACGCCGCGCGCCTTCGCGATCCGGATGTGCGCGCGGAACGACGCCTCCTGCGCCGCCCAGCCCTCGGGCCCGGTGCGGTACCGGTCGAGGCCGGTCTCCCCCACCGCGCGCACCCGCGGCAGCGCGGCGAGCCGGTCGATCTCGGCCAGGGCGTCGTCGTCGGCGGCGCCGGCACCGGCCTCGTTGGGGTGGACGGCGACGGCGGCGAGCACGTTGCCGTGCCGGGCGGCCAGCTCAGCCGACCACCGCGAGGAGGGCACGTCGACGCCGACCTGCACCAGCCGCGGGACCCCGACCGCGGCCGCGGCGTCGATCTCGGCGTCGACGGCGGCGTCGTCGGCGGGCTCGTCGGTGCGGAAGCCGCCCAGGACGATGTCGAGGTGGGTGTGGGAGTCGACCGCCGGCGCCGGCAGCGGCTCCGGGGACGGCGGCGGCTCGCCCCGCCGGTTCGCCCGGGACGCGGCCGACCGGCTCACGCGTGCACGTCCGCGGACGTGCTCGGTGCACGTCTGCGGACGTGCACCGGGACCGCGCTCACTCGCCGTCCTCGAGCCGGCGCAGCTCCTCCTCGACGATCGACTCGTCGAGCTTGCGGAACACCGGCGTGGGCGGCGCCAGCGGCGTCCCCGCGGCCAGCGGGCGCGAGGCCCACACCGCCTGCGCGTCGGCGTAGTCGCCGGTGATGACGGGGTAGGGCGAGCCGTCGTCGAGGTCGGTGACCTCCTCGATGCGCGGCGCCGGCGACCACACGCCGGTGCCGCCGAGCAGCTCGTGCACCTTCTGCGCCGAGTGCGGGAGGAACGGGGTGAGCAGCGCGTTGCAGTCGCTGACCGCCTGCAGCGCGGTGTGCAGCACGGTGTCGCGGCGGGCCGGGTCCTCCTTGAGCTTCCACGGCGCCTGGTCGGACAGGTACTTGTTGGCCTCGCCGACCACCCGCATGGCCTCGGTGGCCGCCGCCTTCTGCCGGTTGCGGGCGAGCAGCTCCCCGATCGGGCCGAACGCGTCGCGGGTGGCGCCCAGCAGGGCGCGGTCGGCGTCGGTCAGGTCGCCCGGCGTGGGGACGGCGCCGACGTTCTTCGCCGCCAGCGACACCGTGCGGTTGACCAGGTTGCCCCAGCCGGCGACCAGCTCGTCGTTGTTGCGGCGCTTGAACTCCGCCCAGGTGAAGTCGGTGTCCTGCGTCTCGGGCCCGGCGACGGCGATGAAGTACCGCAGCGCGTCGGCGTCGTAGCGGGCCAGGAAGTCGCGGACGTAGATGACCACCTGTCGCGAGGAGGAGAACTTGCGGCCCTCCATGGTGAGGAACTCGCTGGAGACCACCTCGGTGGGCAGGTTGAGCCGGCCCAGCGAGCCCGGCGTGCCGCCGCGGTCGCCCTCGCCGTCGTACCCGAGCAGCTGCGCGGGCCAGATCTCGGCGTGGAAGACGATGTTGTCCTTGCCCATGAAGTAGTAGGCGTCGGAGTCCGGCGTCTGCCACCACTGCCGCCACGCCTCGGGGTCGCCGGAGCGGCGGGCCCACTCGATGGAGGCCGACAGGTAGCCGACGACGGCGTCGAACCACACGTAGATGCGCTTGTCGGGCCGGTCGCGCCAGCCGTCGAGCGGGATCGGCACGCCCCAGTCGATGTCGCGGGTGTAGCTGCGCGGCTTGAGGTCCTCCAGCAGGTTGCGGCTGAAGTTGAGGACGTTGGGCCGCCAGCTCGTCCGGGTGCCCAGCCAGTCGCCCAGGGCCCGGGTGAAGGCCGGCAGGTCGAGGAAGTAGTGCTCGCTCTCGACGAACCGCGGCGTCTCGCCGTTGATCCGGCTCACCGGGTTGATCAGGTCGGTGGGGTCGAGCTGGTTGCCGCAGTTGTCGCACTGGTCGCCGCGGGCGCCGTCGTAGCCGCAGATGGGGCAGGTGCCCTCGATGTAGCGGTCGGGCAGCGTGCGGCCGGTGCTCGGGCTGATGGCGCCCAGCGTCGTCTGCGGGAAGACGTACCCGTTCTTGAGCAGGCCGAGGAAGATCTCCTGGCTGACCTGCGCGTGGTTGACCGTGGTGGTGCGGGTGAACAGGTCGTAGGACAGGCCCAGCGCCTGCAGGTCGCCGACGATGATGCGGTTGTTGCGATCGGCGATCTCCCGCGGCGACACCCCCTCGGCGTCGGCGGCGACGGTGATCGGCGTCCCGTGCTCGTCGGTGCCGCTGACCATGAGCACCCGGTCACCGGCCATCCGGTGGTAGCGGCTGAAGACGTCGGAGGGGACGCCGAAGCCGGAGACGTGGCCGATGTGCCGAGGTCCGTTGGCGTACGGCCACGCCACGGCGGTCAGGATGTGCCGGTCACTCACACCGCCGAGCGTAGTGAGCGCCGCCGGGCGGTCCGGTCAGCGACCGGAGACCGCGGCCGTCGACGGCCGCTCGCCGCCCGCCGGGGCGCCCAGCGCGAGGGCGCCCAGGGCGACGCCTATGAGCGCGACGGTGACCAGCCGCACCCGCGGGTGGGCCACCGGCGCCGGCCGGCCGCGCGGCGGGGCCGCCGCCGCCCAGGCCCGTGTCGTGGGCGCGGTCAGCAGCAGCAGCTTGCCCACCGGGACGGCGAGCGCGAGCAGCGCCAGTGCCGGCAGCGGCAGCGTCGTCGGCAGGTCGCCGGCCGGCAGCGTCCGCGGGCCGGCGACGGCGAGCACGAGGACGAGCACCACCTCGGCGAAGGCGACGCCGGTCGCCAGGCGGCGCCCGGAGCCGTCGACGACGGCCAGCCCGCCCCCGGCGCACAGCACGACCCAGCCGGCCAGCCCGCCCAGGACGGCGGCGACGAGCGCGCCCGAGGGCCGCGGGGCCGTCACCAGGCCGTCGAGACCGGTGAGGCCCCCGGCGAGCAGCGCGACGGCCTCCAGGCCGGACACCGCCGCCAGCAGCAGGACGGCCGCCGGCCACCGCGCGGCGCGCGGCACCGCACGGGTCGGGAGGGGGGCGTCGAGGATGCTGGTCGCCACGGGTTGCGCTCCTGGCCGGGGGACGTCGGTCACCGGTCAGGTCGTCCCGCGGGGGCGGGTGCTGCAGGACGGGCGGAGGGGCCCTCACCCCTCCGGGGGGTCACAGGTTGGCCATGAGCCACAGGCAGCCGAGCGCCGACGCGATCGGCAGCAGCGGCACCAGCGGCACCCGGAAGGACCGGGGCAGGTCGGGCCGGGTCTGGCCGTCGTCCTGCTGGTTGCGCGCCACGACGCCGGTGAGCACGAAGATGCCGGTGCCGATGATGACGCCGACCTCGAAGACGGCGAGGTCGAGTCCCGAGAGGTTCTTCCGGAGCCGGTGCTCGGGCTCGTCGGTGTCGCGGATGGATCCCTCGACGGACTTGATCCGTCGCGAGGTCTCGGCCACGGCGTCCCCCTGCGGTTCGGTGCGTCACCGGTCCTCCGGCGAGCGTGGCGCGGGGTGCGCGAGCCCGCACGCCTACGCTTCTCCTGCCCGTCGTGGCGGGCGGGATGGGAGGGAGGTGCGCCCGTGGCCGACCCACGTCCGGCGACGCCGCCGGCGCCGCCGCTGCCCACCACCCGGCCGCGGCCCGCCGGGACGCCGCGTGCCGCCGCCACCCGCCCCGACGGGGTCCCGGCCGTCGTCGACTGTGCCGTCTACGTCGACGGGCACCGGCAGCCGCCGGTCGACCCGGACGAGGCGCTGGCCGCCGCCACCGAGCGAGGTGGCTTCGTGTGGCTGGGCCTGTTCGAGCCGACCGCGGCCGAGCTCGGGCGGATCGCCGAGCGCTACGGGCTGCACCCGCTGGCGGTCGAGGACGCCGTCGAGGCCCACCAGCGGCCCAAGCTGGAGCGCTACGACGACGACCTGTTCATGGTGCTCAAGACGGCGACCTACGTGGAGCACGAGCAGCTGACCGCGAGCAGCGAGGTGGTCGACACCGGTGAGGTGATGGTCTTCCTCGGCCGCCACTACGTGATCACCGTGCGGCACGGCGAGCACGGCGGCCTGGGCGACCTGCGGCACCGGCTGGAGGAGCAGCGCGAGCTCCTCTGCCTGGGCTCGTCCGCGGTCCTGTACGCCGTCGCCGACCTCGTCGTCGACGCCTTCGTCGACGTCGTGGGGGCGGCGCAGGACGACGTCGACGAGCTCGAGGCGTCGGTGTTCAGCCCGGAGCGCACCGACGACATCGGCCGGCTCTACCAGCTCAAGCGGGAGCTGATGTCGCTGCGGCGGGCGGTGTCGCCGCTGGAGGTGCCGCTGGCGAAGCTCGCCGAGCGCCCGGTCGACGTCGTCCCGGACTCGATGCGCTCCTACTTCCGCGACGTGCAGGACCACGCCATCCGGGTGCGCGACCAGCTCGGCGGCCTCGACGAGCTGCTGTCGTCGATCCTGCAGGCCTCGCTCGCCCGGACCTCGATGGCCGACAACGAGGACATGCGCAAGATCAGCGCGTGGGCCGGGATCATCGCGGTGCCGACCGCGATCGCCGGCATCTACGGGATGAACTTCGAGTTCATGCCCGAGCTGCAGTGGCGGTGGGGCTACCCGGTGGTGCTGCTGGTGATCGTGACGACGTGCGTCCTGCTCTACCGCGGCTTCAAGCGCAACGGCTGGCTGTAGAGGCGAGTGTCGAGGCATTGGAAGCTCTCCGCACGTTTTCGACGCCCCGACGTGCGCATAGCCTCCAATGCCTCGCGGCAGGTAAACCGCGTGTGGACGAGCGCCTCCTGTCCACAGATACAACGAGACAGCCTCATGGCCTGCGCTGCCCCGGCACCGTCCCCGCATGCAGTGGCGGGAGCGCATCAACGAGGTCCTCACCGAGCACGGCGGCGTGGCCAGCCGTCAGGAACTGCTCGCGTACGTGCCGGCAACGGTGCTGGACGGCTTCATCGGACGACGGACGCTGAGCCGGGTCTTCCCTCACGTCTATGCCGCGCGCGGTCACCAGATGGACGACCACCTGCTCCTCCGTGCCGCGGTACGCCATGCGGGTCCCGGTGCCGCCGTGAGCCACACGTCTGCGCTGGCGGTGTGGGGCCTCTCGGAGCTCCGCCGTCCCGTGCACCTGACCGTGGACCAGGCCGTCCGCCGAGCCGGGAGTCAGGACCTCGTCGTCCACCGGCGCCTGCGCTTCCGGGCCGAGCCCCCGCAGTGCGTCGTCCGGCGCGGGATCCCCGTCACCGAACTGGCGCGCTCACTGGTCGACTCGTGGCCGCTGTTGCCTGCCGACGAACGTCGCCCACTCGTGCTGGACGCGGCTCGGCGGCGGCTCGTGACCGCGGCGGGGTTGATCGAGGCACTGGCGGAACGCCCGAACGTCGGTGGCCGCAGGACGCTGGCGCAGGCCATCGACCTCGTGCACGACGGATGCGAGAGCGAACTGGAGGCGCTGGGCGTCCTCGGCGTCTTCCGTCACCGGTCCCTGCCGCGGAGCACCGGGCAGTACCGCCTGGCACTGCCGGACGGCAGCATCCGGCTCGACCGCGCGTGGCCGGAGGTCAAGCTGGCCGTGGAACTCGACGGAGCTCGCCACCACACCTCACCCGAGGACCGACGCAGGGACCTGGCGCGGGACACGGCACTGGCCGCGCACGGATGGGTCGTCCTCCGGTTCACCTACGCCGACGTCCGTCGTGACCCTGACCGGGTCCGGCGGAGGGTCCTCGAGGTCTACCGGATGCGGCTCGCACAGCTTCGCGTCAGCTGACGGACCCCACTTCGATCGGTGAGGCATAGGAAGCAATCCGCACGTCCACGGCGCAGGAATGTGCGGATAGCTTCCTATGCCGCCGTCCACCGCGGGTCAGGAGGGCTTGGCGGCGACGACGGCGTCGTAGACGGTGCGGCGGGGCAGGCCGGTGCGGGCGACGACGGCACGGATCGCGTCCTTGCGGCCGGCACCCGCGGCCTCCTCCTCGGCCACCAGCGCGGCGAGCTCGGCGGGCGTCAGCGACACCGGCCGCGGCGTCGCCCCGGCCACCACGACGGTGATCTCCCCGCGCACGCCGTCGGCCGCCCACCCGGCGAGCTCGGCGAGGGTCCCGCGGCGGACCTCCTCGTGCGTCTTGGTCAGCTCCCGGCACACCGCGGCCGCCCGGTCCCCGCCGAGGGCGCCCGCCGCGTCGGCCAGGGCGTCGGCCAGCCGGTGCGGCGACTCGAAGAAGACCATCGTGCGGCGCTCGTCGGCCAGTCCGGCCAGCCGCGCCCGCCGCTCCCCCGCCTTCCGCGGCAGGAACCCCTCGAAGCAGAACCGGTCCACCGGCAGCCCCGACACCGCGAGCGCCGTCGTCACCGCCGTGGGCCCGGGCACCGAGGTGACCTCGACGCCGGCGTCGATCGCCGCCCGCACCAGCGTGTAGCCCGGGTCGGACACCGAGGGCATCCCGGCGTCGGTGAGCAGCAGCACGGTGGCGCCGTCGACCAGCGCCGCGAGCAACCCGGGCAGCCGGGCCCGCTCCACCGACTCGTGGAACGTGACCACGCGGCCGGTCACCGTGACCTCGAGGTCGGCCGCCAGCCGGTGCAGCCGCCGGGTGTCCTCCACCGCCAGGACGTCGGCCGAGGCCATCACCTGCCGCAGCCGCGGGCCGACGTCGCCGGGCTGGCCGAGGGGTGCGCCACCGAGCACGAGCCGTCCGGTCACGGCGACGAGCCTGTCACGCCGGGCGGGCCCGGCCCGCCACATACCCTGAGGCCATGGCGGTCCTGGCACCCGAGCGCGCCGACGCCGGGCTCCCGCAGGACCCGCCGCGCGCCGCCCGGCGCTGGCCGGCCCCGCGCCCGCGGGTCGACCGCATCCCGCCTCTGCCCGGCGACCGCGCGCTGTCGTGGGTGCTCGCGCTCGGGCTGGGCCTGCTCACCCTGGTCGGCAGGCTGGTGGGCATCAGCTATCCCCGCACGCTGCTGTTCGACGAGGCCTACTACCCGCCGCAGGCCTGGGACCTGCTGACCTGGGGCCACGAGTACAACCGCGGCTACACGTTCATCGTGCACCCGCCCCTGGGCAAGTGGATGATCGCCGCCGGCCAGGAGGTGTTCGGCTACACCAGCCTGGGCTGGCGGTTCCCCTCCGCGGTGGCCGGCGCGGTCGCCGTCGTGGTCCTGGTCCGGCTGGCCCGGCGGCTCACCGGCTCCACGCTGCTCGGCCTGGTCGCGGGGCTGCTGCTCGCGCTGGACGGCCTGGCCTTCACCCTGTCGCGGATCGGCCTGCTCGACGTCTTCCTGCAGGTCTTCGTGCTCGCCGCCGTCGCGTGCCTGGTCGTCGACCGCGACCGGGTGCGGGCGCGGATCCGGCAGCACCGGCCGGTCCCGGCCACCGGCTTCCGGCTCGGCCCCCGCGGCTGGCGGATCGCCGCCGGGCTGCTGTTCGGCTGCGCCTGCGCGGTCAAGTGGAGCGGCGTGTACTTCCTCGCCTTCGCCGCCCTGCTGTCGCTGTTCTGGGACCGTGCGGCCTGGCGGGAGGCCGGCGTCCCCCGTCCGACGGCGACGGCGCTGCGCCGCGGCCTGCCCGGCGCCACCTGGGCGCTGGCCGCGGTGCCGGTGCTCACCTACGTCGCCGGCTTCGCCGGGTGGTTCCTCGGCGAGACGGCCCAGGGGCGCTGGTGGGCGCAGCGCAACCCGGAGACGGCGTTCCCGTGGATCCCCGACGCGCTGCGTTCCTGGTGGCACATGCACGCCGAGTGGTGGACGTTCCACAACGGGCTGTCGACGCCGCACCCGTGGGAGTCCGGGCCCTGGACCTGGCTGGTCAACGGCCGGCCGATCCTGCTGTGGAACCCGCAGGGCCTCACCGACGCCTCCGGCGAGCAGGTGGTGCGCTACGTCCTCATGCTCGGGACGCCGACGCTGTGGCTGGCCTTCGCGCCGGCGCTGGCGTGGGTGGCCTGGCGCATCGTCGCCCGCCGCGACCCCGCCGCCGTCCTGGTCGCGGTCATGGTCGCCGCCGGCTGGGGCACGTGGTTCCTCAACCCCGAGCGCACGATGTTCGTCTTCTACAGCGCGCCGGTGCTGCCGTTCTTCGTACTGGCCGTCGTCCTCGTGCTCCAGGACGTCCTGGGCCGGCCCGGGGCGCCGCCGTGGCGACGCACCGCGGGGCTCGCGGCGGTCAGCGGCTACGTGGCGGTCGTCGCGGGCACCTTCGCGTTCTTCTACCCGGTCCTCGCCGGCCGTCCGCTCTCGCACGCCGAGTGGCTCAGCCGCATGTGGTTCCCGTCCTGGTTCTGAGGACGTCGTCGGCCGGCCGGCGGACCAGCAGCGGGTCGGGCCGGCCGACCACGTCGTCCCGGCGGCCGGCGTGGCCGAGGCCCGCCAGCACGAGCCGCATGGCCTCGAGCCGGGCGCGCCGCTCGTCGTTCGCCCCGACCACCGTCCACGGCGCGCGCGGCGTCGACGTCGCGGCGAGCACCGCCTGCTCGGCCCGGGCGTGGTCGTCCCAGCGGTCGAGGACGGCGAGGTCTGCCACCGTGAGCGCCGGCGGGTCGCGACGGAGCGCGAGGCGGGTGCGCTGCTCCCCGCGGGACACCGAGAACCACAGCTTGACCAGGTGCAGGCCGCCGTCGACCAGCGGCTGCCCGGACGCGGCCAGGCTCGGCAGGCGGCCCTCGTCCCCGGTCGCGGCCTCGACCGCGGGCCGGCCGTACCAGGACCGGTCGAAGAGCACGACCTCCCCGGCGGCCGGGACGTGGGCCAGGGCGAGCCGCAGCGGGGTCGACGGCCGGCCGGCAGCCGGCACCACCCGGACGGTGCGGGGGTCGAGGTGCTCGGTGACGTGCCGGACGAACGCCCCGGTGCCCGCGGCCGCGCGGCCCTCGACGACGACCGCCACGCGCCGCCGGCGCTCCTCCACCCAGCGCTGCAGCTTCAGCAGCTCGATCTGCAGCCGGCGCTTCTCCGGCTCGTAGTCGCGCCAGGACAGCAGCGCCGGGTGGGGGTGGTCCTCGCGCCAGGTCTCCGGGCGGCGCGACGGGCGGGTCTCCCCCGGCGCCCCCTGGCCGAGGTCCACCGGCCTGGGTCGGGCAGCCGCAGCAGCTCCAGCGGCGCCCACACCATGCGCGGCGTGCCGGCCCAGTCGAACCGCACCCGCGCCCGGCACCCGCCATCGGCGTCGAAGCGCCAGCCGCGCAGCTGGGCGGCCCGCCAGCGGCCCTCGAGGTGCAGCTCGGCCGGCTGCGCCTCCGCCAGGGAGGCGACCCGGGTGCCGTGCGCCGCCATGCCGGCCACGCTGGGGCGGACGGCGTTCCGCTCCACTGCGCACGTGTGACGAAGTCGTGGCCCCGACGATGTCGATCACGGCCGGGAACGAGCGACGCCGCCGGGGCGGGTGCCCCGACGGCGTCGGTCTCAGGGTGGAGCTGAGGGGATTCGAACCCCTGACCCCCTCGATGCGAACGAGGTGCGCTACCGGACTGCGCTACAGCCCCTGACGGGAGACGAGAGTACCGCGCGCGACCCCGGGTGCCGCCGACGGGGGTGGCACCCGGGGTGTCGGCGCAGGTCTAACCGTTGACCACGCGCGGCTGGTAGTAGTCGATGTCGGCGAAGCCGATGTCGTCGTCGTCCAGGCCCACGACGGCGCTGTCCTGCCAGCCGGCCGGCGCCGGGGTGCGCGCCGCGACCACGCGGGCGGGGCGCAGCGGGTGCACCGGGGCGAGCGGCAGGCTGGGGTGCGGCAGGCCGACGGTGTGGTGCACCGGCTCCTCGGCGACCGGCGCGGGCCGCGGGGCCGGCGCCGGACGCGCGGCGGGCGCCGGGCGGGCGGCCGGGCGCGCCGACGACCGGGCGGCGGCACGGGCCACGCGGCGGGCGGCGGCCTGCTCGCGGCGCACCGCTGCGCGCAGCACCACGAGGTAGCCGACCAGCGCGACGTCGAGCAGCCCCTGTGCCACCCACAGCCACGGGGTGAGGGTCAGCGCGCCGATGAGCGCGAGCAGCGTCAGCGCGACCAGGCCGGCCAGCGTGCGCCGCCGGACGGCGTGCACGTCGACCCGCAGCTCGCCGGTGCTGCGCAGCAGGTCGCGGTCCACCGACACCCGCTCCGTCTCCGCCGAGCGCACCGGGTCGCTCCCCCGTCGCCGCTGCAGCGTGCGCCCGGGCGTCACCTCGGCGCGCGCCGTCGAGGAGTCACCGCGGGTCACCACCATCGGCACCAGCACGACGAACCACAGCACGACCAGCGCGGCGAGAAGCACGCCTGACCCCATCGAGAACACCACCCGTCACACGAGTCACTTGCCGCGGCAGGTTATTCACGCGAATCCCCAGCTAGAGGGATGTCCGTGGGCGTGTCGCGCGAGTGGTCGTGAGACGGAGGGGATCTGCCAAGCGGCGTGTCGACACGTAGTGGACTGCTCACGAAGCGTGAACGGGATAGCGACCCGTCACCGGGGTGCGCGGGCGGCCCAGAGCCCGAGCACGCCCTGCGGCACGTCCTCGGCCAGCAGCGCGTAGGACAGGTGGTCGCGCCAGTCGCCGTCGATGTCGAGGTAGCGGCGGAGCAGGCCCTCCCGGGTGAACCCGAGCCGCTCGACCAGCCGGCGGCTGGGGTGGTTCTCCGGCCGGATGTCGGCCTGCAGGCGGTGCAGGCCGCCGGGGCCGAACGCGTGGTCGCACACCAGCGCCACGGCCAGCGAGGCCATCCCCCGCCCGGCGACGGCGCGGTCGATCCAGTAGCCCAGCGAGCCCGACCGCAGCGCGCCCCGCACGATGTTGTCCACCGTCACCTGCCCGGCCAGCCGGCCCTCGACGCGGACGGCGAAGGGCATCGACGTCCCCGCCCGGGCGCGGCGGGTGAGCGACCGGCGCATCGCCCGGTAGGCCGCCGGCGTGTGCCGGACCGACCAGGCCACCGGCGCGGTGGGCTCCCAGGGCCGCAGCCAGGCCTCGTTGACCAGCCGCAGCCGGCTCCACTCCGCGGCGTCGGTGCGCCGCAGCGGGTCCAGCTCGACCGGGCCGTACGCCAGCCGGGCCGGCCAGCCGGGGTGCTGCGTCGGGTCCAGCTCAGCCGCCCAGGAGCAGCGGCATGACCGTCACCAGCCCGCCCTCCGCGACCTCGGTGACGTCCTCGTCGACGACGATGAGGCAGTTCGCCCGCGCCATCCGGGCCAGCATCGCCTCGTCGCCGTCACCGAGCGGCTCGACCACGTAGCCGCCGTCGGGGTGGCGCATGACCTGGCCGTGCAGGTACTGCCGGTAGCCCAGCGGGGAGACCAGCCGCTCGGCGGAGATCGCCTGGACGGTGCGCCGGAACAGCTGCCGCTTGCCGAGCATCGAGCGGATCGCCGGGCGGACGAAGACCTCGAAGGACACCAGCGCCGCCACCGGCTCGCCGGGCACGCAGATCACCGGGACGCCGTCGCGGCCGAGCCGGCCGAAGCCCTGCACCGGTCCGGGGTGCATCGTCACCTGACGGAAGCGCATCGGGCCGAGCTCGGCGAGCACCTCCTGCACCAGGTCGCCGTCGGTGGCGAAGGTGCCCGCGATGAGCACCAGGTCGCTGCGCAGCAGCTGGCTCTCCAGCACCTCGGTCAGCCGGCGCCGCTCCGTGGGCAGGATCCCCCAGCGGTAGGCGGCCGCCCCCGCGTCGCGGGCCGCGGCGGCCAGCGCGTAGGTGTTGACGTCGACGACCTGGCCGGGCGCGGGCTGCGCGGTGATGTCGACCAACTCGGTGCCGGCGGACAGGACGGCGACCCGCGGCCGGGGCCGCACCTGCACCCGGTCGCGGCCGACGGCGGCCAGCAGGCTGATCTGCGCCGGCCCGATGGGGGTGCCGACGTGGACGGCGGCGGTGCCGGGCGAGACGTCGTCCCCGGCACGGCGGAGGTAGCTGCCCGCCTCCGGGCCGGCGTGCACCTGCACCCGCACGACGCCGCCGTCGGTCCACACGCCGGGCACGACGACGTCGGCGCCGGCGGGCAGCATCGCGCCCGCGGTGACCTTCTGCGCCAGCCCGGGGGCCAGCGCGTCGGGCGCCGCGGCCCCGGTGACGGTCTCCCCGACGACGGCGAGCTCGACCGGCGCGTCGGGAGTGGCGGCGACGACGTCCTCGGCGCGCACCGCGTAGCCGTCGAGGGCGGCCTGGTCGAAGGCGGGCAGCGCGCGGGCGCTGACCACCTCCTCGGCGCACAGCAGGCCCTGCGCGTCGAGGACGGCGAGCTCGATCGGCTCGGGCTGCGGCACCGCGGCGAGGATCTCGTCGAGGTGGGTCTCGACCGTCCGCAGCACCGGCGTCTCGGGCTCGGCGGCCGGTGGCGGCGGCACGGCGCCGCGGTCGATCTGCGCGGTGGCGTGCACCGCCGGGCCCGGGGACGCCGGAGGGTCGACGGTGGCCCCGCTGCGGAGGTCCAGCGCCGTGGTGTCCCGCGCCCCGGGCGCGCCGTTCTCGGTCATCACCTGCGATGGTCCCCCTCCGGGGACCGGCTCAGGCCTGCGACGCGCCCTCGGCCGGCAGGTCGGCCACGAACTCGGTGAGCCAGGAACGCAGCGCCGGGCCGAGGTCCTCCCGCTCGGAGGCCAGCCGGATGACCGCCTTGAGGTAGTCGAGCTTGTCGCCGGTGTCGTAGCGCCGGCCGTCGAAGACGACGCCGTGCAGCGGGTGCCCGCGCTCGACGAGCGTGGCCAGCGCGTCGGTCAGCTGGATCTCCCCGCCGCGGCCGGGCGCGGTCTCGCGGAGCACGCCGAAGACCTCCGGCGCGAGCACGTAGCGGCCGATGATCGCCAGGCTCGAGGGCGCCTCGTCGACCGGCGGCTTCTCCACCAGGCCGGTGATCGCGACGACGCCGTCGGCGGAGCCGGGCTCGACGGCGACCGCGCCGTACTTGTCGATGTTCTCCCGGCCGACGTCGAGCAGCGCGACCACCGAGCCGCCGTGCTCGGCCTGCACGGCGAGCATCTGCTCGAGCAGGTGGTCGCGGGCGTCGATGAGGTCGTCGCCGAGCAGGACGGCGAAGGGCTCCTCGCCGACGAAGGCGGCTGCCTGCAGCACCGCGTGGCCCAGCCCGCGCGCCTCGCCCTGCCGGACGAAGTGCACCTGCGCGACGTCGGTGGACTCCTGGACGGCGGCCAGCCGGCCGGCGTCGCCCTTCTTCTCCAGGGCCGTCTCGAGCTCGGGGGTGCGGTCGAAGAAGTCCTCGATCGCGGCCTTGTTGCGGCCGGTGACCATGAGCACCTCGGCGAGGCCGGCCCGGGCGGCCTCCTCGACGATGTACTGCAGCGCCGGCCGGTCGACGACCGGCAGCAGCTCCTTCGGCACCGCCTTGGTGGCGGGGAGGAACCGGGTGCCCATCCCGGCGACGGGGATGACGGCCTTGCGCGCCGGGCGCTGCGGGGTCGACATGCGCGGCAGCCTAGCCAGGCGCCCCGCGCGGGACGATCTCGTCCTGACCCCTCGGGGGCAGTCACCGCCGTGGCCTCACGGGCGCTCCCGCGGCCCTAGCCTCGTCCCGTGAGCGCACCGTCCGACGCGGAGGCGGCCAAGTCCGCCCTGCGGGAGCGGGTCCTGGCCGGCCGCCGGCACCGCACCCCCGCCGCGCGCGCCGCCGCCGCGGCCGCGGTGACCACCACCCTGCTCGCCCGCCTGGCGCGGGTCCGCGTCCTGGCCGCGTTCGTGCCGGAGGACACCGAGCCCGGGTCGGGGCGGCTGCCGGCCGCGTTCACCCAGCTCGGCGCGCGGGTGCTGCTGCCCGTGGTGCCCGACGCCGGCACCGAGCTGCGCTGGGCGGTCGACACCGGCCGGCTGGCACCGGGCCGCTTCGGGATCCTCGAGCCGGTCGGCCCGCGGCTCGGGCCGACCGCGGTGGGGACGGCGGAGGTCGTCGTCGTGCCGGCACTGGCGGTCGACCGCGGTGGCGTGCGGCTGGGCCGCGGCGGCGGCTGGTACGACCGCGCCCTGGTGCACGTGCGCCCGAGCGCCGTCGTCGTGGCGCTGGTGTTCGACGACGAGCTGGTCGACCGGCTGCCGGCCCTCGGCCACGACCGGCCGGTGAGCGCCGTCGTCACCCCCTCCGGCGGCTGGCAGGACCTGGGGAGCCGTACCCACCGGTAGGTGACACGGTGGGCCGGTCGGCGCCGACGAGGGGAGCCCGCCGTGTCTCCGGAGATCGTCTCGATCCTGGCGCTGGTCGCCATCTTCGCGATCGCCACGTTCCTGCCGATCAACATGGGAGCGCTGGCCTTCGTGGCGGCCTTCCTGGTCGGGACGCTCTCGGTGGGGCTCAGCACCGACGACATCCTCGCCGGCTTCCCCGCCGAGCTGGTCGTGACCCTGATCGGCGTCACCTACCTGTTCGCGATCGCGCAGAACAACGGCACCGTCGACCTGCTGGTGCGCGGGGCGGTGCGGCTGGTCGGCGGCTACGTGGCCGCCATCCCCTGGATCATGTTCGCCGTCACCGCGCTGCTCACCGCGATCGGCGCGCTCTCCCCCGCCGCGGTGGCGATCATCGCGCCGATCGCGCTGGGCTTCGCCGCGCGCTACGACATCAACCCCCTGCTCATGGGCATGATGGTCGTCCACGGCGCGCAGGGCGGCGGGTTCTCGCCGATCAGCGTCTACGGCGTCACCGTGAACGAGATCGTCGAGGACGAGGGCCTGACCTCCAGCCCGCTGGCGGTGTTCCTGGGCAGCCTGTTCTTCAACGTCGCCATCGGCGTCGTCCTCTTCCTCGTGTTCGGCGGACGCCGGCTGCTGGGCCGCCGGGTGCCGCTCACGGTCCCCGCGCACGCCGAGCACGCCGAGGAGCCCGTGGTGAGCGGGCACGGCGCTCCTCCCGGCCCCGCCGTCGGTCCCGACGACACCGGCGGGAGGGGAGGGAGCGGCGGGAGCGGCGCGGACGACGCCGTGGCGCCGCAGCGGGTGACCGTCGACCAGATCGCCACCCTGATCGGCCTGGCGGCCGTCGCCGTGCTCGCGCTGGTGTTCGACCTCGACATCGGCTTCGTCTCCATCACCGTCGCGACCGTGCTGGCGCTGTTCGCGGCGGCGCGGCAGAAGGGCGCGGTCAGCCAGATCAGCTGGTCGACGGTGCTGCTGATCGCCGGCGTGCTGAGCTTCGTGTTCGTGTTGCAGGAGGCCGGCACGATCGACTACGTCGGCGAGGCGGTGATCGGCCTCGGGGTGCCGCTGCTCATCGCGCTGCTGCTCTGCTACATCGGCGGGGTGGTGTCGGCGTTCGCGTCGTCGACGGCGATCATCGGCGTCGCCATCGCGCTGGCGGTGCCGTTCCTGCAGGAGAGCGACATCGGCACCGTCGGGGTGGTGGTGGCGCTGTCGGTGTCGTCGACGATCGTCGACGTCAGCCCGTTCTCGACCAACGGCGCCCTGGTGCTGGCCAACGCGCAGGGCGTGGACCGGGACCGGTTCTACAAGCAGATGCTCGCCTACGCGGGGATCGTCGTCGCCGTCGGGCCGTTCCTGGCCTGGCTGGTCTTCGTCGTCCCCGGCTGGCTGTGAGACAGGGAGAGGGACGCATGACCGGACCACTCGACGGGATCCTCGTCGTCGACCTGACCCGCGCACTGGCCGGGCCGCACGCGGGGATGATGCTCGGCGACCTCGGCGCCCGGGTGATCAAGGTGGAGAGCCCCGGCAGCGGCGACGACACCCGCGGCTGGGGACCGCCGTTCGTGCAGCCCGACTCCGGCGAGCGGGAGTCCACCTACTTCCTGTCGGCCAACCGCAACAAGGAGTCGGTCACCCTCGACCTCAAGGACGACGCCGACAAGGAGCTGCTCCGCGAGCTGGTCCGCCGCGCCGACGTGCTCCTGGAGAACTTCCGCCCCGGCACGCTGGCCCGCCTCGGCTTCGGCACCGAGGTCCTCGCCGGGCTCAACCCGCGGCTGGTGACCCTCTCGATCAGCGGGTTCGGCCACGACGGCCCCGAGGGCAGCCGCGCCGGCTACGACCAGATCGCCCAGGGCGAGGGCGGGCTGATGTCGCTGACCGGCTCCGGGCCCGACGACCCGCAGCGGGTCGGCGTCCCGATCGGCGACCTGCTGGCCGGCATGTACGGCGCCTACGGCGTGCTGGCGGCACTGCTGGAGCGGGAGCGGACCGGCCGCGGCCAGGTGGTGCGCACCTCGCTGCTGGCCGCGATCGTCGGCGTGCACGCCTTCCAGGGGACCGCGTGGACCGTCGGCGGCCAGGTGGGCCGCGCGCAGGGCAACCACCACCCCTCGATCGCGCCCTACGGCCTGTTCCACTGCAAGGGCGGCAGCGTGCAGCTCTCCTGCGGGTCGGAGGGGCTGTGGCGGCGGCTGTGCGCCGAGTTCGGCCTCGACCCGGAGGCGCCGGGGATGGCGACCAACCACGAGCGGGTGGGCAACCGGCAGCAGGTGATCGCGCTGCTCGAGGAGACCTTCGCCGACACCGGCCCGGAGGAGCTGCTCGCCCGGCTGGCCGCGGCCGGCGTGCCGGCGGGCAAGGTGCGCACCCTCGACGAGGTCTACGGCTGGGAGCAGACCCTGTCGCAGGGGCTGCTCGTCGACGTCGAGCACGCCACCCTGGGCCGGCTGCGGCTGCCCGGCCCGCCGCTGCGCTTCTTCGCCGCCACCCCCGACGGCGAGACCGAGACCACGCGCCGGGAGCACGCCGCTCCCCCGGTGCTCGGCGGATCGGACGAGGCGGTCCGCGCCTGGCTGTCCGAGTGACCCGGCTGGACGCCCGCGCGCTGCGCGACCTCGTCCTCGATCCCGGGTCCTGGAAGAGCTGGGACACGCCGGCCGGCCCGCGCGACGTCGACCCGGCCTACGCGGCCGAGCTGCGCGCCGCGGCCGAGCGCTCCCGGCAGGACGAGGCCGTCGTCACCGGCGAGGGCACGTTGCGCGGTCGGCGGGTGGCCGTCGTCGCCGGTGAGTTCGGCTTCCTCGCCGGCTCGATCGGCGTGGCCACGGCCGAGCGGCTGGTCGCCGCCGTCGAGCGGGCCACCGACGAGGGCCTGCCCCTGCTCGCCGCGCCGGTGTCCGGCGGCACCCGGATGCAGGAGGGCACGGTCGCCTTCCTGCAGATGATCGGCATCACCGCGGCCATCGCGCGGCACAAGGCCGCGGGCCTGCCCTACCTGGTCTACCTGCGCGACCCCACCTTCGGCGGGGTGCTCGCCTCGTGGGGGTCGCTCGGTCACGTGACCATCGCCGAGCCGGGCGCCGCGGTCGGCTTCCTCGGGCCGCGGGTCTACCAGGCCCTGCACGGCGAGCCGTTCCCGGCGGGGGTGCAGACCGCCGAGCACCTGGCCGAGCGGGGGCTCATCGACGCCGTCGTCGCGCACGAGGACGTCGCCGACCTCGCCGACCGGGCGCTGTCGGTGCTCTCGGCGCGGCGGACCTGGCACCTCGACGTCCGCGACGCCGAGCGGCCCACCGCCGAGGACGGCACCGACGCCGACGACCCCGAGGACGGCCGCAGCGCGTGGGACGTCGTCACCGCGTCCCGGCGGCCCGACCGGCCGGGCGTGCGGCGACTGCTGCGGACGGCGGCCACCGACGTCGTCGGGCTCTCGGGCACCGGGGCCGGCGAGAAGGACCCCGGCCTGCTGCTGGCCCTGGCCCGCTTCGGCGGCGCACCGTGCGTCGTCCTCGGCCAGGACCGGCGCGGGCAGTCGCTGTCGGCGCCGCTGGGCCCGGCCGCGCTGCGCGAGGCCCGGCGCGGCATGCGGCTGGCCGCCGAGCTGCACCTGCCGCTGGTGACGCTCATCGACACCCCGGGGGCGGCGCTGTCGGTGGAGGCCGAGGAGGGCGGGCTGGCCGCCGAGATCGCCCGCTGCCTCGAGGACCTGGTGACGCTCCGGGCGCCGACGCTCGCGGTGCTGCTCGGCCAGGGCACCGGCGGCGGCGCGCTGGCCCTGGTGCCCGCCGACCGGGTGCTCGCCGCGGCCAACGGCTGGCTGGGCCCGCTGCCGCCGGAGGGCGCCTCGGCGATCGTGCACCGCTCCGTCGACCGCGCGCCGGAGATGGCCGCCGCGCAGGGCGTGCGGGCTCCCGACCTGTGGCGGGCCGGGATCGTCGACCGCGTGGTGCCCGAGCGGCCCGACGCCGCCGACGAGCCGGTGGAGTTCTGTCGCCGGCTGGGCCGGGTGCTCGGCGACGAGCTGGCCGGGCTGCTCGGCCGCGAGGACGCCGAGCGCACCCGCAGCCGGCTGCACCGCTACCGCCACCTCGGCCGCTAGACAGCCTGCGCGGGGTCAGCGGCCGAGGTCACCGCCGTGGGGCACGCGGCGGCTGGCATCGGGGTCCAGGCCCTGCACCACCGTCTCGAGGACCTCGCACAACGCGGCGGTCTGCTCGGGGGTCAGCGGGTCGAACAGCGCGGTGCGGACGGCGTCGACGTGGCCGGGAGCGACCGTCCGGACGACGTCCCAGCCGGCGTCGGTGAGGACGGCGAGGTTGCCCCGGCCGTCGTCGGCGGAGCGCTCGCGGCGCACCCAGCCACGCTCCTCCAGCCGCGCCACGGTGTGCGACAGGCGGCTCTGCGACTGGTTGGCCCGGCGGGCGAGGTCGCTCATCCGGCGGCTGCGGCCGGGCGCCTCGGACAGCATCGCCAGGACGACGTAGGCCGCGTGGGTGAGGCCGGCGTCGCGCTGCAGCTGCGCGTCGAGCTCGCGCGGGAGCAGCTCGGAGACGGTCAGCCACGCCCGCCAGGCCCGCTGCTGCGTGTCGTCGAGCCAGCGTGCGGTCACCCGGGGGACGGTACCGGCGGGTCCTCCCCGTCCGGGTGGCCGACCACCCGAGCCGGTGGTACGCAGGGTCGCGAGGCGATGACCAGCTGTCACCCGACCGGGGCACGAGGGACACCCGCAGGAACTGTGAGCTGACCCACCGTTGACGCAGCGTGACCGTGGCGGTGAGGGTGGCTCGCCGCCGGACCTCCCGGCGCTCGAACCGAACGGAGCCCCCGTGCACGACGCCCCGACCTCCGGCCCGCTCGCCGGCCGGACTCCCGGGAGCGGCCGGCGCGACGCCTTCGCCCCGCTGCTGCACGACCCGCTCGCCGCGATGTTCCGCGAGCACGACCGCGCCGGTACCGGCACCCACGGCGTCCCGACCGCGGGCGCGCCCGAGCCGGTCACCGTCTACGACGACGGCGTCCCGCGGGTGAACCTGGGCAGCAACAACTACCTCGGCATGGCCGGCGACCCGCGGGTCGTCGAGGCCGCCGTCGCCGCGGTGCGCCGGTACGGCACCAGCACGTCGGGCAGCCGGGTGCTCAACGGCACCACCCGGCTGCACCTGCAGCTGGAGGAGGAGCTCGCCGACCACTACGGCGTCGAGGCCGCGGTGCTGACCTCCTCGGGCGTCAACGCCAACACCGCGCTGCTGTCGACCGCGGGCGGTCCCGGCGACGTCCTGCTGGTCGACGCCCACGCGCACGCCAGCGTGCACGCCGGCGCGGCCGCCAGCCGCGGCACCGTCGTCCGGTTCCGGCACAACAGCGTCGACTCCCTCGCCCGGCGCCTGCAGCGGCTCGACCCGCAGGCCGGCGCCGTGGTGGTCGTCGACGGCGTCTACTCGATGACCGGCGAGACCGCGCCGCTGGCCGCGATCGCCGACCTGTGCGCCGCGCACGGCGCCCGGCTGGTCGTCGACGAGGCGCACGGCCTCGGGGTCCTCGGCGAGCACGGGCGGGGCGCGGCCGAGCACACCGGCGCGCTGGACCGGGTGGACGCGGTCACCGTCGCGTTCAGCAAGTCGCTGGCCAGCGTCGGCGGCGCGGTGCTGACCAGCCGGGCGGTGGCCGACGGCATCCGCGCCAGCGCCGTCCCCTACGTGTTCAGCGCGGCCAACGAGCCGGCCGGCGTCGGCGCGGCCCTCGCCGCGCTGCGGATCCTGCGCGCCGAACCCGACCTGCGGACGCGGCTGCAGGAGAACGGCCGGCGGCTGCGGGTCGAGCTCAGCGCCGCCGGGACGCCGCCGCTGCCGGGCAGCGGCGCGGTGATCGCCGTGCCGACCGGCAGCCCGGAGGCGACCGTCGCCGCGTGGCGGGCGGCCTACGAGGCCGGCGTCTACTGCAACGCCGTCGGCTACCCCGCCGTCCCGCGCGGCAAGGGAGTGCTGCGGCTGTCGGTCATGGCCACGCACACGGCCGAGCAGCTGCAGGCCGCCGCCGGCTCGGTGGCCGCCGGGGTGCTCGCCGCCCGGGCGGCCGAGGACGCCGGTCAGGATCCTGGCGAGGAGCTCGCGGTCGCCTGACCCCGGGCGGCCGGGAGGGAGGCGCCGTGCCGGGGTGGGCGTGGACGCTGGTGGGCGTCGCGGGCGGCCTCCTGCTGTGCTGGCTGGCGCTGCTGGCGACGCTGTGGGGCGCCCGGCCCGACGCGCTGCGGGCGGCCGAGCTGCTCCGGCTGCTGCCCGACGTGGTGCGGCTGGTCCGCCGCCTGGCCGGTGACCGCAGCCTGCCGCGCGGCGTGCGCGTGCGGCTCTGGCTGCTGCTGGCCTACCTGGCGCTGCCGGTGGACCTCGTGCCCGACGTCGTCCCCGTCATCGGGTTCGCCGACGACGCCCTGGCCGTCGCCCTGGTGCTGCGCTCGGTGGTCCGCCGGGCCGGTGCCGACGCGGTCACCCGCCACTGGCCGGGCACCGCAGCGGGTCTGGCCGCGCTGCGCCGGGCCACCCGCCTGCCGGGCTGACCTCAGCGCGGCGTCGTCGCGTCCGGCCGGAACGGGGCGCCGTGCGCGCAGACGACGAGCGTGGCCAGGGACAGCACCCGCTCGCGCTGCTCGCGCAGCTGGTCGCGGTCGAGGGCGTAGGGGTCGTCGGCCGGGCCGTCCCCGGTCCACCACAGGTGGGTCAGCGCGACGACGTCGTCGGGTGTGCCGACCAGCGTGGTGACGTCCTGCGGCGTGTGCCCGGGGGTGGCCAGCAGCCGGACGGCGGGCGTGAGCTGCACCCCGTCGGCCGGGCGGCGGGTGAACACGTCCCCCTCGATCACCGACTGGAAGTCGTGGACCGGGACCACGGGGAACAGCGCCACGTTGAGGGTGTGGTCGAGGTGGTGGTGGCTGAGGACGACGTCGGTGACGTCCTCGGGTCGGACGCCGAGCCCGCGCAGCGGCCGCAGGATGTCGTCGCGGTCGGCCACCATCCCCGGGTCGACGACGATCGTCCGGCCGGCGTCGCGCACCAGGGTGACCGTGCCGGCCACGTGCGGCGAGCGGGCGTAGCCCTCGACCAGGACGTCGACACGGGCGGTGCGGGCGAGGTCGGCCATGGGCGCACGGTAGGGCGGGGCACCGCTCCCCGCAGCGGGCCGGCCGTCAGGCGGGCTGCAGGTCGCCCCCGGTCACCGCGGTGGCGGCCTCGTCGACCGACCAGTCGCGCACGGTGAGCCCCTCGATGTGCGGGTGCTGTGCCAGCCCCGCGCCCAGGTCGCTGGCGAGGAAGGCCCGGTAGGCCTCCTCGTCCTCCCACAGGTAGACCCCGCCGGCGCCGCCGTCGGCCGAGCGCAGCCAGATCTTGCTGCGCAGGCCGGGGACCTCGGCGAACACCGGGGCCAGCTCCTCGGCGCAGACCCGCGCCCACTGGGACGGGTCCATCCCGCGGACCCGGTACTCGAAGACCGACACGTGCACGGGACCTCCCCGGGTCAGCGGCCGCGGTCGCCCGGACCGGTGCGGTGATGGTCCTCGTGCCGCCCCCGGGCCGGGAGGTCCGGACCGACGCCCGGTCGGCCGGGCCGCGCGCCGTGACCGAGGGCCGTTCGCCGGGTGCGAGGCGACACCGTGCGGCCTCGTGGCCGCCGGATCCCGTGCCGGGTGCCGCGGGCGCCGTCAGGCCGCGGTGAGCACCCGCGGTCCGCCGGCGGTCACCGCGACGGTGTGCTCGGCGTGCGCGGCCCGGCTGCCGTCGGCGGAGCGCAGCGTCCAGCCGTCCTCGTCGACCCGGTAGCCGTCGCCGCCGCCGGCGAGGAACCACGGCTCGATCGCGATCACCAACCCGGTCCGCAGCCGGGGTCCACGGCCCGGCCGCCCGTCGTTGGGCACCGGCGGGTCCTCGTGCATGGCCCGGCCGATGCCGTGGCCGCCGTAGTCGGTGTTCACCCCGAACCCGGCCCGCCGGGCCGCGGCGCCGATCGCCGCCGACACGTCGCCGATGCGGTTGCCCGGCACCGCGGCGGCGATGCCCGCGGCCAGCGCCGCCTCGGTGGTCTCGACCAGCCGGGCGTCCTCGGGCCGGGCGGCGCCGACCACCACGGTCCTCGCGGCGTCGGCGGCCCAGCCGTCGAGCGACGCGCCACAGTCGACGCTGAGCACGTCGCCGTCCCGCAGCCGGTAGCCGGTCGGGATCCCGTGCAGCGCGGCGTCGTTGACGCTGGTGCAGAGCACCGCCGGGAACGGTGTCGGGGCGAACGACGGCCGGTAGCCGAGGAAGGTCGACCGGGCGCCGGCCGACGCCAGCTCCGCCCGCGCCACGTCGTCCAGCTCGCGCAGCGACACCCCCACCGCCGCCTGCCGGTGCACCGCCTCGAGCACCGAGGCGACCACCCGTCCGGCGGCGCGCATCGCGTCGATCTCGCCGGCCGACTTCAGCTCCACCACGGACGCCTCCCGGGATAGTTGTCACGGTATTACTATCACGGCATGGTGCGACCGCCGCTCAGTGCCCAGGACCGTGAGCGCGGCCGGGCGCTCGGCACCCTGCTCCGGTCGGCCCGCGCCGGCCGCAGCATGGGACAGGTCGCCACCGCGGCCGGCGTCCCGGTCGAGACGCTGCGCAAGATCGAGTCGGGCCGGGTGCCCACGCCGGCCTTCTTCACCGTCGCCGCGCTCGCCGGCGCGGTCGGGCTCTCCCTCGACGACGTGGTCCGCGCCTGCGCCGCCGAGCCGGCCGAGCCGCTCGCCGGCTGAGCCCGACCGGGCGCTCTCCCGCCGCTCCACCCGGGTCGTCCGTGCCAGTCTGGCGGGATGGCGGACCCGGCGCCCTCGTTGGCGGCCCTGCACGAGCGGCTGCGCGAGGAGTACAAGGCGCTGGTCCGGATCGTCTCCGAGTTCGACGGGCGACTGGTGACGGTCAAGGGCTGGTCGGTGACCCTGAGCCTGGCCGCCCTGGGGCTGGGCTTCCAGCAGGAGCACTACGCGCTGTTCGGGCTGGCCGCCGCGAGCGCGCTGGGCTTCTGGTTCATCGACGCCACGATGAAGCGGCACCAGGTGCGGTACTACTCCCGCATGCGCGACATCGAGGTGCTCGCGCACCGGCTCGCCGAGGACGAGGCGGCCGATCCCTCGTCGCCGCTCGGCCCCGGCGCCGCGTCGTTCTCGTCCCCGCGCATCGACTGGTACTGGGGCTTCACCGGCGACGGGGACGACGAGCGCCTGGAACCGCCCCGCCGGCGGAGCGCCGGGGACGTGGCGCGGCTGCTCCACCGGGTGCCGTGGACGGGACACGTCCTGCTGCCGCACGCCGTCGCGGTGGTGCTCGGGCTCGTGCTCTTCGTGCTGGCCGTCGTCGGCGTGCCGGGCCTGGCACACCTCGAGCCCTGAGAGCTCAGCCGGGGCCACCTGCCGAGACCCCGACGGCTCCCGTCACCGCTCCGCCGCAGCGGCGATGTCGCCCAGGTCCTTCTCCAGCGCCCGGGTCACCGCGCGCCGGCCCAGCGGGCCGGTGACCGCCGCGAGGAGCCGTGTCAGCGTGGACGTCGGCCGGGCGCCGAACGTCATCGCCAGGTCGCTCCCGCCGTCGCCGGCCGGCGTCACCGCGACCGTCGACAGGTACCGGACGCCCGGCCGCACCGCCTCGGTCGTGTAGGACCGCTGCGGCTCCACGGCGGTGACGGTCATCTCCTCGGTGGCCGCGCGACCCATCATCGTGCGGGTCTCCCGCCACCGGGTCCCCACGCCGAACTCCCCCGGCGTGAGGACCTCCACCGCGTCGATGCCGCGGACCACCTGCGGCGCTCCCGCGAGGTCGGTGGCCACCGCCCACACCCGTTCCGCCGGCGCCGCCACGTGCCGGCGCACCTCCACGTCCTGCATGGCGCCTCCTCCCCTCGGCGTGCTGCCGCCGCCCCGGCGGCACCGGCACCGTGCCACCGGGGGACGACGGATCCGTCCCGGCGTGCGGCCGGCCAGTTCCTCCCCGACCCGCTCGTGCCAGCGCACCCCCGGCCGGGGCGGACACGCGCGAACCCCGTGGTGGCACCCCCAGGGCGTCAGCGCGGGTCCCGCCACATGGGAGTCATCGGTGGGGCGCCGGCGGGCACGTCGAGGACCCCCTGCTCGACGAAGCCGTGGCGCCGGTACAGCGGGACGTTCCGCTCGCAGGTGGCCTCCAGGTAGGCGGGGACCCGTTCGGTGTCGCAGCGGTCGAGGACCGCCCGGAGCAGCGCCGCCCCGAGACCCTGCCCCTGCCGCTCGGGGCGCGTACCGATGTAGAGCAGGTACCAGTGCGGGGGCAGCTCACCGTGGTGGGCGTACAAGGCCGACCGCACCCGCTGGAAGTGCCCCATCCGCCGCCCCCCGATCCGCAGCCAGGCCGGCAGTTCGCGCAGGTCCTCCCGGGATGTCCCCCGCCAGTGACCCGGCGGGAACCACACCGCGGCGGCGTCCCCGTCGGCGGTGGTCCACAGGCCGCCGTACGCCAGGCTGCGAGCACCGTCCACGACGAAGACGCGGCGCACGCGCTCGTCCCGTGCCCGGACCCCTGGTGGCAGGAGGTGGCAGAACAACGGGTCGTCGGCGAAGGCCGCGGCGAGCGTCCGGCTCACACGGTCGGCGTCCCCGGCGGTGGCCGGACGGACGGAGTGCTGCACGTCCTCGGTCATGCCGAGGACCGTCCTCCTCGACGGGCCGGCGGCCCAGGGACCTGCGTCCCTCGGCCGCCGTGCGTCGGGCCTGATGTCCAGGAAGGCAGGCGGCACCGTGGCCGGACGACCTCCCGTGATCGGGGTCGCACCCGGTCCTCATGGCGGACGACACCGTGCGGATCACGTGGACGCCGGGCCCGGACGTGGCGCATCATTGGCAGTCGAGGGTGCCGAGTGCCAGCCGGCGCCGGGCCCACCCGACCGCTCGACCAGGAGTGCCGCGCCGTGCCCACGTACCAGTACGCCTGCACCAACCCCGAGGGCAAGCACGAGTTCGAGGTCGTGCAGTCCTTCTCCGACGCCCCCGTGGCCGAGTGCCCGACCTGCGGCGTGCCCGTGCGCAAGGTCTACGGCTCGGTCGGCGTGGTCTTCAAGGGCTCGGGCTTCTACCGCACCGACAGCCGCTCGGGCTCCGCCACCAAGGAGCCCGCGACGGCGTCCGCCTCCTCCGACTCGTCGGGCTCCTCGTCGAAGTCCGCGTCGAAGGAGTCGTCCTCCTCGTCCTCCTCGTCGACCTCGTCGTCGTCCTCGACCGGCGGCAGCGGCAGCGGCGGCGGCAGCGGCAGCAAGGCCGCCGCCGGCTGACGCCGGCCGTCCACACCCACCCGCTCGCTCCACAGGTCCGCCGCCCGGCACCCGCGGCCGGTGCCGGGCGGCCAGCCTGGGCCGGTGCTGCGCCTGCGCCGTCCTCGCTCCCCCGTCGTCCTGCTGCGCCGCTGCCTGGCCGCGCTCCTCGCCGCCGGCGCCCTGGTGCTCGCACTGCGTGCACCGGAGGTCCCGCCGGCCGCGCCGCCGCCGGGCACCCCGGTGGTCACCGCCGCCGCCGACCTGCCCGCAGGGACGGTGCTGACCGCCGACGCGCTCACGGTGACCGAGCTCCCCGCGGTCCCCGCCGGCTCGGCCGCCGACCCCACCGCGCTCACCGGGCAGGTGCTGGCCGCGCCGCTGCGGGCCGGTGAGCCGGTCACCGACGTCCGCCTCGTCGGCCCGGGCCTGACCGCGCTGCTGCCGGCCGGTCAGGTGGCCGTCCCGGTCCGCCCGGCCGACCTGGCCGTCGCCGCGCTGGCCACACCCGGTGACCGGGTCGACGTGCTGGCCACCGCCTCCGGTGCCGTGCGGGCCGAGGTGGTGGCCCGGGCCGCGCTGGTGCTCGCCGCGCCGGACGACGGCGGCCTGCTCGTGCTCGCCGTCGACGAGCCGACGGCGACCGCACTGGCCGCGGCCGCCACCACGGCCACCCTGACGCTCGGTCTCACCTCGCCTGCCGACCGTGACTGAGTCCTGGACCGGCGGGGCGTCGCCGTGAGGATATGGAGGCCGTGCTCGAGGGCTTCGAGGACTTCCTGCTGCGCGGCAACGTCGTCGAGCTCGCGGTCGCGGTCGTCATCGGCGCCGCCTCCACCGCTGTCGTGACGGCCTTCACCGACTCGTTCCTGACCCCGCTGGTCAACCCGGTGGCCGGCGGCGGCGAGGTCGGCGGCTCGTCCACCGTCGACGGCCAGGTCTTCGACCACGGGGCGTTCACCAGCCAGGTCATCACGTTCCTGCTGACCGCCGCCGTCGTCTACGTCGTGGTCGTGCTGCCCCTGGAGAAGGTCGCCGAGCGGCGCACGCGCGGGGAGGAGGCCGGCCCGGTGGCGCCCACGCAGGTCGAGCTGCTCGCCGGGATCCGCGACCTGCTGCGCGCAGCAGGGTCCCGCGCCCGGCGGCACGCCGGGCGGGCCGGGGACGACGGCTCTTTAGTCAGTGCCCCAGTGCGGCGGCCGGTCCTCGAGCCAGCGCCGGTCGGGGTCCCGCTCGTCGGGCCGCTCGCCCCAGCCGAGGTCGCGGTCGTCGGGCGCCCGCTCGACCGGCGCGGGCGGGGCCGGCCGCGGCGGCTCCTCGACCGGCAGGCCCAGGCCCTCGAGGACCTCGGCGGCCGGCAGCGCGGCGAGCACCGCACCGGGCAGCGCCAGCTTCGCCCCGCGGGTGCCCGAGCCGACGACGACGAGGTCCGCGGCGGCCACGGCCGCGTCGACCAGCACCGGCCACGCGGGCGGCAGCCCGAGCGGGGTGATGCCGCCGTAGGCCATGCCGGACTCGGCGACGGCGACGTCCTGCGGCGCGAAGGACGCCTTCCGGGCACCGAGGTGCCGGCGCACCAGGCCGTTGACGTCGGCGCGGGTGGTGGCCAGCACCACGCAGGCGGCGAGTGCGGTCTGCCCGGCCCGGCGGGTGGCCACGACGACGCAGTTGGCCGACGCCTCGAGCGGGACGCCGTAGGCCTCGGTGAACGCGGCGGTGTCGGCGAGGTCGTCGTCGACCGGGGCCACCCAGGCCGGCCCGGACAGCGACGGCAGGGCGGCCGCGACCGGGTCGCCGAGCAGGTCGGGCCGCTCGGCGGCGGGCACCCAGGTCAGCGAGCCGAGCACGGGCGGGGGCGGGGTGGTCACGCCCCGATCCTGCCCGGCGGCCGGCTCGCGGCGGCGGACGGCCGGATCCCGGGGGGTGCGCGGGCCCGGCGGCGGCCAGGATGGGCCGCATGATCGGCCAGCTGCACTCCGTCGTCATCGACGCGCCCGACGCGCACGCCCTCGCCACCTTCTACGCCGACCTGCTCGGGATGGAGGTGAGCAAGGGCGGCCCGGGCGACGACTGGGTCGTGGTGACCGGCCAGGGGTACCGGCTGGCCTTCCAGCAGGCCCCCGACCTGGTCCCGCCCGACTGGCCCGACCCGGCGCGGCCGCAGCAGTTCCACCTCGACGTGCGGGTCGCCGACGTCGACGAGGCCGAGCCGCGGGTGCTCGCCCTCGGGGCGCGGCGGCTGCCGGGCGAGGGCGGGGACTTCCGCGTCTACGCCGACCCGGTCGGCCACCCCTTCTGCCTGGTGTGGGACGCGTGAGCGCCGACCTGCCCGCCGTCGACCGGGCCGCCGCCAGCGCCTTCGTCGCCGCCACCGGGTTCGACGTCGCCGAGGCGAGCGGCACCCGGGTCACCGGCACCGTCGAACTCGGGCCCGACCACCACACGCCGTGGGGCGTGGTGCACGGCGGGGTCTACTGCGCGGTGATCGAGTCGGCGGCGTCGATCGGGGCCAGCGTCGCCGTCGCCGAGCGCGGCCAGTTCGCCGTCGGGGTGAACAACAGCACCGACTTCCTGCGGCCGGTGACCGCCGGCCGGGTCGACGTCGTCGCCGAGCCGGTCCAGCAGGGCCGCACCCTGCAGCTGTGGCAGGTGCTGCTCACCCGCGCCGAGGACGGCAAACTCGTCGCGCGGGGCCAGGTCCGCCTGCAGAACGTCCCGCTGCCGGGGGCGTGAGCGGGCGCTCCCGGCGCGCGGTGGCGGCGGCCACCGCGGTGGCCGCCGCGCACGGGCTCCGGGTGCGCGAGCCGCGGGTGCTGCACGACGGCGTCAACGCCGTCGTGCACCTGGCACCGGCGCCGGTGGTCGCGCGCGTCGCCACGCTGACCCCGCGGCTGCGCCCCGACCCGCGGCGCCCGTTCGGCCGCGAGGTCGCCGTCGCGACGGCGCTGGCGGCGGCCGGCGCCGCCGTCGTCCCGCCCAGCGACCTGCTGCCGCCGGGCCCGCACGAGCACGGCGGCCTGACGCTGTCGTTCTGGACGCTCGTCGAGGTCCTCCCTGCGACGCCCTCGCCGGCGGAGGTGGCCGCCGCGCTCACCGGCCTGCACGAGGTGCTGGCCGGCCTGCCGGTGACCGGGACGCCGCTGGACACCCCGCTCGACGACCTGGCCGCCTTCACCGCGCGCGCCGGCGACTGGGGCGTCCCGGCCGCCGTGCGCGCACAAATGGCCGAGGAGGTCGAGCGGGTGCTGCCGCACCTGGGCGGGCCGGTGCGGGTCGTGCACGGCGACGCGCACCCGGGCAACCTGCTCGCCACGCCCGCCGGGTGGCGGTGGGCCGACCTGGAGGACACCTGCGCCGGCCCGGTCGCCTGGGACCTCGCCTGCCTGCGCCTCACCTCCCGGCTCGACGGCCGCGCGGCGCTCGACGCGATGGGCGGGCCGTCCGACGCCGAGCTCGCGCCGTGGCTGGAGCTGCGCCGGCTGCACGCGCAGGCGTGGACCAGCGTCGTGGGGAGCAGCCACTCGTGACGTCTCAGGTGGCCCTCCTGCAGGGGCCCGGCGCGAGCCTGCGAGCGGTGGGGGGCAGGAGGGTCCTTCGTCACACGAGCGGCAGCGCGGGCTCCCGGTAGGTGACACCGGCCGAGGACGGTGGCAGCACGTCGGGGTCGACGACGACGGAGAACAGCGCACGCGGGTCCTGCAGCGTCGCGGGCGGGCGGGCGGCGGCCCGGGGGACGACGCGGTCCCACCGGGCCGGGCGGCGGTGCGGCAGCAGCTCGCGGCCGTCGAACAGGTAGTCGCCGAGCACCTCGCCGACCAGCAGCCCGGCGCCCTGCTCGACCGGCAGCGCCACGGGGTCGCCCGGCCGGATCTCGTCGAGGAAGGCCGACAGCTGCCGCAGGTCCTTCGACGGCCGCCGCCCGGAGAGCTCCTTGGCCAGCGCGCGCAGCTCGACCGGGGAGAGCCCGGTCGCGTCGACGTCGACCCCCGACTGGGTGCCCAGCCCCACGACGCCGGCCGCCAGGCACGCGCCGAGCTCGTTGTGCGCCCGCGGCCGCACCACCCACACCCGGGTGCCCTCGGGCCCGGGCGCGGGCGGGAGGTCATCGGGGCCGGGCCACACGTAGGGCAGGTCGTCGGGCTCGGCGCCGAAGAGCGGCTGGAACAGCGGCCGGTAGAAGTCCGGGTCCTTGGCCAGCAGGTTCGACCGGTGGGACAGGTGCAGCGCCTCGTCGCCCACCCAGGAGGGCAGCAGGCCGGCGCGGGCCAGCTCCTCCTGCGGGGCGTCGGCGACCTCCGGGGCGAACTCGGCGATCAGCGTCTGCGTGCTGTCGGCGAACCCGCGCTCCCGCCACACCCGGACCATCGCCAGGCCGTAGACCACCAGCGCCGCCGTGCGCCCGCGCCACATGTGCACGACCGGGTGCGAGGCCCAGCCGTAGTCGGGCAGCTCGAGGGCGCGAAGGACCTGCAGCGTCTCCACGCGCTGCTTGCCCAGCCGCGGTGAGTCCAGCAGCCGCGCGCTCTCCGCGAAGTCGGCCACCGGCAGGAAGGTCTGCATCGGCGCTGCTCCTTCCCGGGCGGGTGTGGGGTCAACCGCCGAGGGCCTGCAGGGCGGCCTCCCAGCGGGCGCGGCGGGCGTCGTCGTCCTGGTCCCACCAGGCCGGGCCGCGCTCCCCCAGGCCGGTCTTGGCCAGCTGCACGCGGTCGCGGGCGGCGCGCCGCGCTGCCTCGTCGGGCGCCGTCCGGACCGCCGCGCGGGCCGCGCCCAGGTGCGAGAGGAGGCGGGCGCGGACGTCGTCGGGGAGCGCCGGGTCCGCCGTCCGCCACCGCCGCCCGTCGACGACGACCCACCGGCCGTCGGCGGTGCGGGAGACTTCTCGGCTCATGCCCCGCAGCGGCGGGCCAGCTCGGGCAGCACCGCGCCGAGCGGGGCGTCGACCTTGACGTCGACCTTGGCGTCGCCGCGGGTGGGCCCGAGGTTGACCACGCCCACCGGGATGCCGAGCTCGGCGGCGCGCAGCACGAACCGGTAGCCGCTCATGACCGTCAGCGAGGAGCCGAGGACGAGCAGGCCGGCGGACTCCTCGAGCATCCGGAAGCAGGTGTCCACCCGGTCGCGGGGCACGGTCTCGCCGAAGAAGACGACGTCGGGCTTGAGCGGGCCGGTCCCGCAGGCGCGGCAGTCGACCATCACGAAGCCGTCGAGCACCTCGTCGGGCAGCTCGGCGTCGCCGTCGGGGTTCACCTCGCCGGGGCGCGGGCCGAAGGCCGGGTTGGCCGCCCGCAGCCGCCGGTGCAGCTCCGCCCGCGGGGCGACGTCGCCGCAGGCCAGGCAGACGGTGCGGTCGAGGCCGCCGTGCAGCTCGACGACGTCGCGGGCGCCGGCGGCCTGGTGCAGCCCGTCGACGTTCTGGGTGACCACGCCGCCGACGAGGCCCGCGCGCTGCAGCCGGGCGACGGCGGAGTGCCCGGCGTTGGGCCGCGCGCCGGCGACCTGCGGCCAGCCGACGAAGCTGCGCGCCCAGTAGCGGTGCCGGCCGCGCGGGTCGCGGCGGAAGGTCTGCCAGGTCATCGGCGTGTGCCGGCGCAGCGAGCCGGTGGCGCCACGGTAGTCGGGGATGCCGGAGTCGGTGGAGAGGCCGGCACCGGAGAGGACGAGGACGTCGCCGTCGGCGACCAGGCCGGTCAGCTCGTCGAGGGCCGCCGGGTTCTCGACGGCGGGGAGGGCGGCGGTCACCGGACCATCGTCCACCGCGACGGCACGCCGCGCCGCGGTCGTCAGACCGTGGTGCCGCCCAGCTCGCGCTCGAGCCGTCCCAGCAGGTCGGTGTAGACGCGGCGCAGGCCCCGGGGCGCGAAGGTCCGCTCGAAGAACCCGCCGACGCCGCTCGCGCCGTCCCAGGTGGTGCGCACCCGCACGGTGCTGCGTCCCGGGTCGGCCGGGGTGACGGTCCAGGTGGTCACCATCGACGAGCGGGTGTCGCGCTCGACGAGGGTGCCGTCGGGCTCGCTGACCTCGACGTCCTGCTCGCGCACCCGCTTCGACGTCGCGGCGAACCGCCAGTGCACGCGGGTGCCCGAGCCCTGCCCGCCGGCCTCGACGCGGTAGTCGCTGAACTGCTCGGGCAGCACCCGCGGCCGGGTGCCGGCGTAGTCGGCCAGGGCCACGCGGACCCGGTCGGCGGGGGCGGCGAGGACGCGTTCGGCAGTGGCCACGACCTGTCCCATGCCACCCATCCTGCCTGCGCCCCCGGTGCCCCGCCGCCGGGCCGCGGACGTGACCAGCGTCATCGGCCGGTGCGCGGCCCGCCGGGTACCCAGGAGGGGATGGACGCACCGCTCTCGTACACCCGCACCGGCTCGGGCGAGCCCCTGCTGCTCCTGCACGGCATGGGCAGCTCACGGCGGGACTTCGCCGCCGTCCTCCCGCTGCTCACCGACCGCTTCGAGGTGGTCGACGCCGACCTGCCCGGGGTGGGCCGGTCACCGGCTCTGGAGAGGCGCCCGACCGTCGCCGCGATCGCCGACGCCGTCGAGCGGACCCTGGACGTCGAGGGCCTCGCCCGGGTGCACGTCCTGGGCAACTCGCTGGGCGCCCGGGTCGCGCTGGAACTGGCCCGCCGGGGCCGCGCGCGGTCGGTGGTCGCGATCGCGCCGTCGGGCCTGAACCTGCCGCCGGAGCGGGTCTTCCAGGGCAGCGGGATGGCGCTGGCGCGGGTCGTCATGCGCGTCGGCGCGCCGCTGGTGAGCCCCCTGTCCCGCTCGGCCCTGGGCCGGGCCGCGCTGCTCGCGCCGCTCAAGGCGCGCCCGTGGTCGACCTCTCCCGACGAGGCCGTCGGCGCGCGGGAGGGTTTCGCCGACTCCCGTGACTACTGGCGGACGCTGCTGTGGGCCCTGCTGGTGGACGTCCCGCGGGGCATGGACCGCATCGACTGCCCGGTCACCCTCGTCCAGGGCGTGGCCGACTGGATCGCCTCGGGGCAGACGGTGCGCTACCTGCCGCTGGTGCCGGGCTCCCGGTTCGTCCCGCTGCTGTGGGCCGGCCACGCGCCCCAGTCCGACCGGCCGCGGACGATCGTGCGCCTGGTCGAGGAGGCGGCCCGGCAGGCGGACGCCGACCTGCTGGCGGAGGTCAGCGCTGCTCCTCGGCGTTCAGGTACCCGCACCGGAACCGGGCGTCGGCCATCGCCTCGGTGAAGCGGGTCTCCCAGGCGGGGTCGTCGGCCGGGAAGGTGGTGAACACCCGGTCCTCGAGCACGACCGGCAGCCCGTCGGGGCCGGTACGGGCACGCCGCAGCAGCACCCGGGTCCGGCCGTCGACCTCGTCGTGCGCCGGCGCCCAGGCCGCCCGGACCGGCGCCGGCGCCGGCCGCCGGTCCCGCGGCTCCGCGGACAGCACGCCGAGCCGGGACAGCAGCAGGCCGAGCACCACCAGCAGCACCACGATCTCGACCACCGCGAGCAGCACGCTCCGACGGTAGCCACCGGGGACGCCGCGTGGAGCCCCTCCGGTCGCCCGGTAGCCTCGATCGGCACCCCCGCCCGGCCGCCCGGCCGGCGAGCCCCCGTAGCTCAGGGGATAGAGCATCGGTTTCCTAAACCGTGTGTCGCAGGTTCGAATCCTGCCGGGGGCACCATCGGACCATTCCGCCGAGCGGTGCGGGAACCGGGCGGAATGGCGCCGCCCCCGGTCCCGTGGGGGCCGGGGACGGCGGGTCAGGATCCGCCGGGGATCAGCGCGCTCCCCATCCGCGTCCGTGGCCCCCGTGGTGGTGCCACGCATTCCCGCGGTCGAACCAGCGGCACAGGTCGACGATCCGCGCGTCCAGTCGCACCCATTCCTCGGACACCGGGACACCCTCGGCGTCCACGGTCACCCGCACCTCGGCCTCACCCTTCCTGAAGTAGGCCAGGTCCCCCTCCGGCAGGCCCGCGGCGTCCCACGCGGCCTGCTGGACCTCGTCGATCGGGAACAGCACCGACGGTCCCCCGAGGGTGACGGTCACCCCGGTCGGGCCGGCGACCTCGACCCCCGGCCCCGAGATGTCCAGCTCGTCGATCACCGCACCGTCGGCACGGGTGAGGTCGACGGTCCAGGCGCCGCGGAACTCCGTCGTCGTCGTGCCGTCCGGGTTCTCCGTCACCCGCACCTCCACCTCCCGCACGTCCCCGCTCTCCAGCGTGACGGTGCTTTCGCACGCTTGGAACGAGACGGGGGCGTAGTAGTCGGGGATGACCTCCTCGACCGGTACGAATCCGGCGTCATCGACTTCGTCGGCACCGCCGTGCGCCAGTGCGGGAGCCGCACCCGATCCGACGAATGCAGCCGCCAGGACACCGATCGTGAATGCGCGTCGCATCCCCATCCCCGTTCTCCCCGTTTCCCCCGTGACACCGACTTCGCTTTTGTCCCATGCGTGTCAACAGGGTCCTTGGTCCCCGATCGACCATTCCCGTCACGACGGGTCACTCGTCGATCTCGCCGCGCAATTGCGATCTCGTCGCGCCATTGTCCGGTCGGCACGCAGTTCGGAGGACCGGGTCACCGTCCGTCGCCCGACCGTCGTCCGGCACGGGCGGCGCGGCCGGCTGACGACCGGAGCCCGGCACGGGTATGGACCGTCCATGGCGACGCGCAACGCGGCGGTCGCGGCCGCCGGTCAGTGGACCGACCCCGACGACGGCATCCGCTACCCCTCGGGCGAGGTCCACGCGTGGGAGCGGGGACGCAACGAGACCGTCTGCGGGCTGTCCCTGTCGCGGTCGCGGCTCACCCGCTTCCCGCACGTGAGCTGGGCCGACGTGCAGCCGGAGTCGGGCCGGCACGCGGAGGAGGTGCAGGCGGTCTGCCGGCGCTGCCGCGCCGGGCTGGGCGGCCGCCGGGACGAGCGCAGGTGGACGCGCACCGACCCCCGGCCCTGACCGCCAGAGGCGACCCGCCGGCGGGACACCCCGACGAGGGAAACCCTGGCGGCTCCGAGGCGTTACCGTTCCAGATGCACGACGTGACTCCGGCAACGGCGCCGGGGCGATGCGGAGGTGGCACAGCACGATGGAGACCACGGTGGTCGACGTCCCGGAACGGGGACGCTTCGAGGTGCGGGTCGGCGAGCGCGTCGTCGGGCTGGCCAGCTACCACGTCGAGAACGGCACGATGGCCCTGCCGCACACCGAGGTGGACCCGGCGATGGGTGGCCAGGGGCTCGGCAAGGCCCTGGTGCGGGGGGTCCTCGACGCCGCCCGCGAGCGGGGACTGACCGTCCTCCCCTACTGCTCCTTCGTGCGCCACTACATCCAGCAGCACCCGGACACGCTGGACCTGGTCGCCGACGAGGACAAGCCCCAGTTCGGGCTGGCCACCGCCGACCGCTGACCGGGCGCTGACCTGCGGTCCCGTGCCGGGAGACATAACCTGGCGCGGGTGCCGACAGCACTCCTCTGGTTCCGCCGCGACCTCCGGCTCACCGACCACCCGGCGCTGCTGGCCGCGATCGACGCCGCTGGCGCCGGCGGGACCGTGGTGCCCGTGTTCGTCGTCGACCCGCGGCTGTGGGAGACCTCGGGCCGGCCGCGGCGGGAGTTCCTGCGCGGCTGTCTGGCCGACCTGCGCGAGCAGACCGGCGGGGCGCTGGTCGTCCGCCCGGGCGACCCGGCGCGGGTGCTGCCCGACCTGGTCCGCGAGACCGCCGCGGCGAGCGTGCACGTGTCCGCGGACGCCGGCGTCTACGGCCGCGCCCGCGACGCCGCCGTCGAGCAGGCGCTCGGCGCGGTCCCGTTCGTGCGCACCGGCTCGCCCTACGGCGTCACCCCCGGCCGGCTGACCAAGGACGACGGCACGCCGTTCAGGGTCTACTCGCCCTTCGCCCGCGCCTGGCGCGCCCGCGGGCTGCACTCCCCCGCCCCCCGGCCGGACGACGTCGCCTGGGCCGACGGCGTCCCCCCCGGCGACCTGCCGCCCGCGCAGGACCTCGAGGGCACCGTGCTGCCCCCGGCCGGGGAGCGGGCCGGCCGGGACGCGTGGGCGCTGTTCCGCGACCAGCGGCTGCTCGGCTACGCCGCCGGCCGCAACACCCCCGGCTCCGACGGCACCAGCCGGCTCTCGGCGCACCTGAAGTACGGCACCGTGCACCCGCGCACGCTGGTCGCCGAGGCGCAGCAGCTCGGGCAGGAGCACGCCGAGGCCGTGGACAAGTTCGTCGGCGAGCTGGTCTGGCGGGACTTCTACGCCGACGTCCTCTGGCACCGCCCCGAGACCGCCCGCGAGCCGTTCAACCCCCAGATGGCACGCATGCAGTACGACACCGGCCCGGTGGCCGACGAGCACTTCGCCGCCTGGGCGCAGGGCCGCACCGGCTACCCGATCGTCGACGCCGGGATGCGGCAGCTGCACGGCGAGGCCTACGTGCACAACCGGGTGCGGATGGTCGTGGCGTCGTTCCTGGTCAAGGACCTGCACATCGACTGGCGGCGCGGCGCCCGCTACTTCCTCGACCACCTCGTCGACGGCGACCTCGCGAGCAACCACCACGGCTGGCAGTGGGTGGCCGGCACCGGCACCGACCCCTCGCCGTACTACCGGGTGTTCAACCCGACCCGGCAGGGCCAGCAGTTCGACCCCGACGGCGTCTACGTGCGGCGCTGGGTGCCCGAGCTGCGCGAGGTCCCCGACCGGTACGTGCACGAGCCGTGGACCATGCCCGGCGGGCCCCCCGAGGGCTATCCCGCGCCGGTCGTCGACCACGCCGAGGAGCGCCAGGTGGCGCTGGCCCGGTACCAGGCGGTGCGCGGTGCCTGAGGGCCACACCCTGTTCCGGCTGGCGCGGGAGCAGTCGGAGCTGTTCGCCGGCCGCCCGGTGCACGTGACCAGCCCGCAGGGCCGCTTCGCCGCCGGGGCCGCGCTGCTCGACGGCCGCGTGCTCGAGGAGGTCACCAGCTACGGCAAGCACCTGTTCGCCGACTTCGGCGGGCACGTCCTGCACGTGCACCTGGGCCTGTACGGCACCTACACCACCGGGCCCGGCGACCCGCCGCCCCCGCGCGGGGCGCTGCGCATGCGCTGGACGGCCGACGGGCCGAAGGGCGAGGGCGTGTGGACCGACCTGCGCGGCGCCACGACCTGCGACGTCCTCACCCAGCCCGAGGTCGACGCGATCCTCGACCGGCTCGGCCCCGACCCGCTGCGCACCCGCCGCGGCGGGCCGCTGTCCCACGCGCGGGTGGGCCGCAGCCGGACGGCGGTCGGCGCGCTGCTGATGGACCAGTCGGTGCTGGCCGGGGTCGGCAACGTCTACCGCGCCGAGATCCTCTTCCGGCACCGCATCTCACCGTTCCGGCCCGGCCGCGACGTCGGCGAGCAGGAGTGGCAGGCGCTCTGGGACGACCTGGTCGTGCTCATGCGCGCCGGCGTCCGGATGGGCCGGATCGTCACGACGCACCCGGCCGACCGCTCCCGCCGGTCGGGCGCGGTGCGCCGCGAGGACGCGCACTACGTGTACCGGCGCACCGGCCTGCCCTGCCGGATCTGCGCCACCGAGGTGCGGACCGAGGAGATGGTCGGCCGCAACCTCTACTGGTGCCCCGTCTGCCAGGCCGTGTGAGCGCCTGCCGAGATCACGTGATCTCGGCGCCCAGGACGGCTCACGGCGTCGAGATCACGTGATCTCGACGGAGGAGGCAGGCGTCAGAGGGCGCCCTTGGCGGGGTCGCCGGCGGGCACCGCGTCGAGGACGGTGACCGACGGCCGCTCGGTCAGCTTGCCCTCGAGCCGCCCCGACAGCGCGCTGAGCGGCTCGGCCTTCCCGTGCGCGGCCAGCGCCTCCGGGCTCTCCCACTTCTCCACCATCACGAGCGCGCCGTCGCGGCCCTCGTGCAGCGAGTAGCGCTCGCAGCCGGGCTCCTCGTGCACCCGCGGCACGGTGTCGAGGACGGCCTGGCGGACCTCGTCGGCGTGCTCGGGCTTGGGGCTGATGGTGGCGACGACGACGACGGACACGGGCGGTCCCCTCCGGTGGTGCGGTGTGTTGTGGACGGTGATCTGGCGCACCACTACCCCGCCGGGCCAGGATCCCAGTCGTGGCGGACGAGAGTGCTCCGGAAGTCGACCGGCCGCTGCGGGTGGCCGTGGTGGGCGCCGGCCCGGCCGGCATCTACACCGCGGAGGCCCTGACCCGCCGTGCGCCGGTCCCGGTGACCGTCGACCTGCTCGACCGGCTGCCCACCCCCTTCGGCCTGGTCCGGCACGGCATCGCGCCCGACCACCCGAAGATGCGCGCCATCCGCGACACCCTGCACCGGGCGCTCGACGACCCCGGCGTGCGCTTCGTCGGCAACGTCGAGGTGGGCACCGACATCACCCTCGACGACCTGCGCGCGCACGTCGACGCCGTCGTCTACACCTACGGCGCGGCGCTGGACCGCCCGCTGTCCATCGACGGCGAGGACCTGCCCGGCAGCCTCGCCGCCACCGACCTGGTCGCCTGGTACTGCGGCCACCCCGACGCCGACCGCGGGAAGGTCGAGGCGGCGCTCGCCGGGGTGCGCCGCGCCGTCGTCGTCGGCGTCGGCAACGTCGCCCTCGACGTCGCCCGGGTGCTCGCCCGCGCCCCGCAGGAGCTCGAGCCCACCGACATGCCCCAGCACGTGCTCGACACCCTCGCCGCGGCCCCGGTCGAGGAGGTCACCGTGCTCGGCCGCCGCGGCCCCGCGCACGCCAGCTTCACCACCATGGAGCTGCGCGAGCTCGACGGGCTGGACCGGGCCACGGTGCTGGTCGACCCCGCCGACCTCGAGCTCACCCCGGCGGCCGAGGAGCGGATCGCCGGCGACCGCAACGCCAGCCGCAACCTCGCCGTCCTGCGCGAGTGGGCCGCCCACCGCCCCGAGCCCGGCCGGGTCCGGCTGCGGTTGCGCTTCTACCGCCGCCCGGTGCGCCTGCTCGGCGCCGACCGGGTCACCGGCGTGGAGGTCGAGCGGACGACGGTCGACGACGACGGCCGCGCGGCCGGCACCGGCGAGTACGAGGTGCTGCCCGCCGACCTGGTGGTGCGCTCGGTCGGCTACCGCGGGGAGGGCCTGCCCGGGCTGCCGGTCGACCAGCGCACCGGCACCGTGCCCAACGAGGACGGCCGGGTGGTCCGCGGCGGCGCCCCCTCGACCGGCGAGTACGTGGCCGGCTGGATCAAGCGCGGCCCCACCGGCGTCGTCGGCACCAACAAGCACGACGCCCGCGAGACCGTCGCGTCCCTGCTGGCCGACGCCGAGGCCGGCGTCATCCGCCCCTCGGGCGACCGCGACGACCTGGTGCAGACGCTGCGGGCCCGCGGCGCCGAGCCGGTGCTGCTGGAGGACTGGCGGGCCATCGACGCCGCCGAGGTGGCGCTGGGCGCCACGCGGGGCCGGGCGCGCACCACCCTGCACGAGCGTGAGTCGCTGCTGTCGGCGGTGCGGGCCGCAGCCGGACGCTAGGCCCGCACCGCGGCGATCAGGGCCCGCGCGGCCGGGTCGGACGCCGCGGCGACGAAGCGGATCAGCGTCCCGGTGTCCGGCCGCAGCCGTAGCGGCGCGCCGTCGGCGGTCAGCGCCACCCCGCCGGCCCCGGCCAGCACGGCCAGGGCGCCGGCGACGTCGTGCACGTGCGTGCCGCTGCGGTCGAGGTCGTGCCACGCGCCGGCCGACCCGTCGGCGACCAGGCACAGGTCGACGGCGGTGCAGCCGGTGATCCGCACCCGCGCGGCGGTCGCCGGCACCCGCACCACCCGGCCCGACGGGGCGACGACGGTGCTGCCCTCCCGGACCCGCGCCGGGACCCCGTCCCGCCAGGCCCCCGCGCCCGCGGTCGCCCACCAGCGCCGTCCCGACGACAGGTCGACCACCAGCCCGGCCACCGCCTCCCCGCGGTGGACCAGCGCGGCGGAGAAGGCCCACGGCGGCAGGCCGGCGCGGAAGTTGCCGGTGCCGTCGAGCGGGTCGAGCACGATCCAGGGCTGGTCCTCGCGCACCGACGGGTCGACCCGCTCCTCCGACAGCACCGGCACGCCGAGCGGGGCCAGCACCCCGGCCGCGGCGGCGTGCGCGGCCTCGTCGGCGGCGATCGACCAGCTGCCGTCGTCCTTGCGCTGGTCGCGCCCGGTGTCGCGGGCGAGCGCCACCGCCATCTCCACCCGGGTGGCGGCGAGCGCGGCCGCGTGCGCGAAGCGCTCGGTCAACGGCGCGTCCTCCGGCGGGGCCGCGACCTCGAGCACCCGGCCGGTGCCGGCGTCGCGGACCGACGAGCACCCCCAGGCGGAGGCGACGGCGAGCAGCGCGGCCCGGCCGGTCACCGCGGTGGAGCGGTGCAGGACGACGGCCTCGGTGGTGCCCTCGTCGGTCCAGCGCCGGCGCAGGTGCGCCGCGGAGGAGTCGGCGACCAGCAGGCGGGCCCCCGGGTCGAGCAGCTCGGCGGCCAGCGCCGCGGGGCTCACGCCGAGCAGCGCCGCGGCGGCCCGCAGGTCGGCCCCCGAGGCCGCCGTCCGCATCGTGTCCGTCACGGTCCCCCCGCCGTCCGACCCCTGACCGGCACGGTAGGCCACCGGGGCCCGCCGGGTAGGGCGCCCCGGTGACCGTCTCCCCGCCCCGGCCGGCGCGCACCGGCATCGACGACGTCGACGTCGTCCTCCTCGTGCACCGCGAGCCGCCCGAGCTGCTCGCCCGCCACCACGCGGCGCTGGTGGCGGCCACCGGCCCGGGCTGGTGCGGCCGCGCGGTGCTCGTGGAGAACGACCCCGCGCCGGAGACCTCCGCCGCGGCGCGGCGGCACCTGCGCGCAGACCACCCCGGCGCCGACCGGCGGGTGCTCCGCTCGCCGCGCAACCTCGGCTTCGCCCGCGCCATGGACCTCGCGCTCGACGCCTGCCGCGGCCGCTACGTCGCCCTGCTGAACTCCGACGGCGAGCCGGAGCCGGGCATGCTGCACCGGCTCGCCGAGGTCCTCGACGCCGAGCCCCGCGCGGTCTGGGCGGCCCCCGCCGTCGAGGGCCCCGGCGAGGACGACGACCCGCCCGGCCCGCCGTTCGCCGCCGACGACCTCCCGGGCACCGCCCTGCTGGTCCGCCGGGCGGAGTTCCTCGCCGCCGGCGGGTTCGACCCGCTGTACTTCTTCTACAACGAGGACCGCGACGCCTCGCTGCGGCTGCGCGCCGCCGGGCACCTGCTGCTGCGCGTCCCCGGCACCCGCTTCCGGCACGGCAAGGACGGGCCGCGGGCCGGGCTGCTGCGCGAGTGGCACTACGCCCGCACGGCGCAGGTGCTGGTGCCCCTGCACGCCCGCCGCCCGGTCCGCGGGACGGCGGCCTTCCTCGCCCGGCGGCCCCGGGCGGTCGCCGAACACCTGCGCGAGGGCGACCCGGCCGGCGCCGCCGGCATCGCGCTGGCCCTCCTCGAGCTCCCCCGCGCACTGGTCCTCGCCGCCGCCCGGCGCCGCCGGCCGTGGGACGGCGACCGGCTGGCCGCCTGGCTCGACCGCCACCGCCTGCCGCTGACCGGGCTCTAGCCCGAGTTCCGCAGCGCCGTCGCGATCCCGTTGATCGTCAGCTGGATGTTGCGGCGCACCAGCTCGTCGTCGTCGCCGGTGCGGCGACGGCGCAGCATCTCCACCTGCAGGTGGTGCAGCGGCTCCAGGTAGGGGAAGCGGTTGCGGATCGAGCGCACCAGCGACGGGTTGTCGGCCAGCAGGTGGTCGTCGCCGGTGACGGCCAGCAGCACCCGGCAGGTGCGCTCGTGCTCGGCGGTGATCTGGTCGAACACCCGCGCCCGCAGCTCCTCGTCGGGCACCAGCCCGGCGTAGCGGGCGGCGAGGTCGAGGTCGGTCTTGGCCAGCACCATGCCCATGTTCGACAGGACCGTGCGCAGGAACGGCCAGCGCCGGTGCAGCTCCTGCAGCCGGGCCAGGCGCGCCGGGTCGCCGTCGATCCACGACTCCAGCGCGGTCCCGGTGCCGTACCAGCCGGGCAGCATGATCCGCGCCTGCGACCAGCTGAACACCCACGGGATGGCCCGCAGGTCGGCGATGCGGTCACCGGCCTTGCGCGAGGGCGGGCGGCTGCCGATGTTGAGCTCGGCCAGCTCGCGGATCGGCGTCGCGGCGCGGAACCAGTCCACGAAGCCGGGGGTCTCGTGCACCAGCGCCCGGTAGGCGGCCTGCGCGCGGGCGGCGAGGTCGTCGAGCAGCGCGTAGGCCTCCTCGGCGTCGTCGCCGAGGCCCTCGACGTCGAGCAGCGTGGCCTCCAGGGTGGCCGCGACCAGCGCCTCGAGGTTGCGCCGCGCGAGGTCGGGCTCCCCGTACTTGGCCGCGATGACCTCGCCCTGCTCGGTGATCCGCAGCGCGCCGGCCACCGCGCCGGGCGGCTGGGCGCGGATGGCCTCGTAGCTGGGCCCGCCGCCGCGGCCGACCGTGCCGCCGCGGCCGTGGAACAGCCGGATCCGCACGCCCTCCCGCCGCGCCACGTCCACCAGCGCGAGCTCGGCCCGGTACAGCGCCCAGTTCGCCGCGAGGTAGCCGCCGTCCTTGTTGCTGTCGGAGTAGCCGAGCATGACCTCCTGCGCGTCGCCGCGGGCGGCCACCAGCGCCCGGTACAGCGGCTGGGCGAGCACGGCGGTCATCGTCTCGCCGGCGCCCTGCAGGTCGGCGATCGTCTCGAACAGCGGCGAGATCCCGACCGGGCAGCTGGGCCCGTCCTCGCCGTCGGGGTCGAGCAGGCCGACCTCCTTGAGCAGGACGGCGACCTCGAGCACGTCGCTGACCGACTCGCACATGCTGATCACGTAGTTCGGGATCGCCCGCGGACCCAGCAGCGCCACCTGCTCGGCCGCGGCGACCAGCAGGTCGAGCTCTCCGCGGGCGAGCTCGGAGAGCTGGGCGTCCGGGCGCACCAGCGGCCGCCGCATCCGCAGCTCACCGGCGAGCAGCTCCACCCGCGCCGCCTCGTCGAGCGCGGCGTAGTCGGCGCACACCCCGGCCCAGGCCAGCAGCTCCGCGACGACCTCCTCGTGGACCGTGGAGTTCTGCCGCATGTCGAGCCCGGCGAGGTGGAACCCGAAGACCTCGACGGCGTCGCGCAGCCGCGCCAGCCGGTCGTCGGCCAGCGCCCCGGCGCCGTGGCTGCGCAGCGAGGCGTCGACGACGGCGAGGTCGGCGAGCAGCTCGTCCGGGTCGTCGTAGGGCGGCAGGTCGGCGACCGGCGGGACGCCCGGCACCCGCCCGAGGACCCGCCGCGCGGTGGCCGCCAGCCGGGCGTGGATGCCGTTGACCGCACGCCGGTAGGGCTCGTCGGCGCGGAACGGAGAGTCGTCGCGGGAGGCCTCGGCCAGGTGCGCCAGCTGCGGCGTTGGCGTCACCAGCCGGTCGGACATCGACAGCTCGCGGTAGAGCTCGACCAGCTCGGCGAGGTGGTGGGACAGCGCCGTCTCCGCGTGCCGGGTGCTGGCCCGGCGGACGGCGTCGGCGGTGACGAACGGGTTGCCGTCGCGGTCGCCGCCGATCCACGAGCCCGGCTGCAGCACCGGCCGGGTGGGGAGGCCGCTGCCGGGCCAGCGCGCGCCCAGCTCCCGGCGCAGGTCGGCGTTGATCTCGGGCACCACCCGGAACAGCGACAGGTCGTAGTAGCGCAGCGCCTCGTCGATCTCGTCGGTCAGCCGCAGCCGCGACAGCCGTAGCAGCGCCGTCTGCCAGAGCGTGAGCACCGAGCGCTCCAGCGCCCCGGACCAGGCGGCCTCGTCGACCTCGCCCGGCGCCATCCGGTCGCGCTGCCGGATCAGCTCGGTGACCTGGTGCTGCACCTGGGAGATCGTCTTGCGCCGCACCTCGGTGGGGTGGGCGGTGACCACCGGGACCACCAGCGCGCCGGCCAGCTCGCGCGCGACGACGTCGGGGTCGAGGCCGGCGCGGTCGAGCAGCGCGAAGGTGGCCGCCAGGCTGCCGGGCTGGGGCGGTGACCCGGCGCGGCGGTGGTGCCGGCGGCGGCGCTCGTGGTGCAGGTCCTCGGCGAGGTTGGCCAGCAGCGAGAAGTGGCTGAACGCGCGGATGACGTGGTTGGCGGCCCGCACGTCGAGGTCGCCCAGGCGGTGCGCGAGGCCGGCGCGGTCGGCCTCCGAGCGGCGCACCGCGAACGCCTGCAGCCGGGTGGACTCGACCAGGTCGAGCACGTCGTCGCCGGACTGCTCGCGGATGACCTCGCCGAGCACCCGGCCCAGCAACCGGATGTCCTCGCGCAGCGGGGCGTCGTCGGCCCGGCCGTTCCCCTCGGGGACGCGCCCGGGCAGGCGGAGGTCGGCGACGTCGACGGTGGCTTCCGACATGGCCGCAGTATCGACCGTCCGTGTGACGGGCAGGTGTCGCGGGCACCCCGGCGACCGTGCTGACGCTGCGCGCCACCCCCGCCTCCCCCGCGCCCGCCGACCATGGCGAGGGCCCCACCTGGGACGACGCCCGTGGCGAGCTGCTGTGGGTCGACATCTCGGCCGGCACGGTGCACCGCGGCGTCGTCGACGGCGACGACGTGCGCGCCACCGGCTCGCTGCACGCCGGAGACACCGTGGGCGTCGCCGTCCCCGCCGCGTCCGGGGGCTGGCTGGCCGGCGCCGGTGGCGGGTTCACCCACCTGACCGAGGACGGCACCGCGCGGGTGCTGGTGGACCTGGCCGGCGAGGGCGGCGGCGAGGCCGACGGCGGGACGCGCATGAACGACGGCAAGTGCGACCGTGCCGGGCGCTTCTACGCCGGCACGATGGCCTTCGACCACCGGCCCGGCGCCGGCACGCTCTACCGGCTCGACACCGACGGCACCGTCACCACCGTGCGCGACGGGCTGACCGTCTCCAACGGCCTGGGCTGGTCGCCCGACGGCCGCACGGTCTACCTCGCCGACTCCGGCCCCGGCCTGGTGCACGCCTTCGCCTACGACCCCGGCACCGGCGCGTTCGGCGAGGGCCGGGTGCTGCTGGAGACCGGCGGTCCCGACGGCGTCGCCGACGGGCTGACCGTCGACGACGAGGGCTGCCTGTGGACGGCGATGTGGGGCGGCGGGCAGGTGCGCCGCTGGTCCCCCGAAGGCGACCTGCTCGCCGTCGTGGAGGTGGGGGTGGCCCACACGTCGAGCTGCGCGTTCGCCGGGGACCTGCTGGTGGTGAGCACCGCGCGGGGCGAGGAGGACGAGCCCGACGCCGGCCGGCTGTTCACCGTCCGGCCGGGGGTCTCCGGCCCGCCCGCGCAGCCCTACCGCGGCCCGCTGGCGGGCCTCCGCCAGGTGGCGTAGACCCGGGGTCAGCTGTCCTGGAGCAGCGCCAGCGCGGCGGCGGCCAGCTGGTCGCCGGCGTCGGCGCCGCGCCGGAACTCCTCGGCGGCGCCGGCGAGGTCGCCGCGGTCGGCCAGCAGCACGCCCAGGTTGTGGTGACAGTAGGCGTCACCGGCCTGGATGCCGGCGCGGTAGGCCTCCTCGGCCGCCTCGTCGTCGGCGAGCTCCTCGCGGTAGAGGTTGCCCAGAGGCAGCCAGGCCACCTGCTCGCCGAGCTTGGCCCCGCGCTCGAGCACCGAGCGGGCCTCGGCGGCGCGGCCGGTCTGCAGCAGCAGCGCGGCGAGGTCGGCCCGGGCCGCGGCGAAGTGGGCGGCACCGGCGCGCAGCCGGTCCTCCAGCGCCGGGTCGAGGGTGGCGCACCACTGCCAGCAGGCCGCGACGGCGTCGGCCTCCTCGTCGCCGGCCTCGGCCAGCTCCCGGGCCACCGCCAGAGCCTCCTCCCGCTCGCCCTGCTCGCGCAGGAGGAACGCCAGCTGCAGGCCGCCCTCGGTGTCGCCGGCCTCGGCGGCGCCCCGGTAGGCGGCCATGGCGCCGGCGAGGTCGCCGAGCTGCTCGAGCACCAGGCCGAGGTTGCGCCAGGCGTCGTCCTCGCCGCCGGACAGCGCCACCTGGTAGGCCTCCGCGGCCTCGGTCCAGCGCTCCTGCGCGGCGAGGCTGTTGCCCAGGTCGTAGTAGCCGGTGACGTCGCCGAGGGCCGCCGCGCGGCGGAAGCACCACTCGGCGTCGGTCTGCCGGCCGGCCTCGGCGAGGTCGCAGCCCAGCTCGATGAGCTCGTCGGCGTCCTCGGAGGCCTGCAGCCGCCAGAGGCGCGCGTCCAGGTCCTCCGTCATGACGCCGATGATGTCGGCCCTGACCTGGGCGCACGCCCTCCCTGGGGGTGAGGTCACCCCAACGTGTCCGGCGCTCGTCCCCGCGGGTGTCCCCCGCCCGCGACGGGCCCGCGGCTCACGCCCCGCCGGCCCGCAGGGCCTCCTTCAGCTTGGTCTTCCCGCTGGTCCGCAGCAGGGCGCCGGAGTAGACCCGCCCACCCAGCCGGACCACCAGCGCGATGGCCACGAGCATGAGCGCGACGGCGAGACCGACCTCCCACAGCGCCACGTCCCCGGCGGCCTGCCGCACCGGCATGACCATCGGCGAGAGGCCCGGCACGTAGGAGGTCACCACGGCCAGCGTGCCGGCCGGGTCGCCGGCGGCCTGGACGGCGATGAAGAAGCCGACGATGAGCACCAGCGACGCCGGGGTGAGCACGCTGCCGAGGTCCTCCTGCCGGCTGACCAGCGAGGCGGCGACGGCGAACAGCGAGGCGTAGAGCGCGTAGCCGAGAACGAACCAGAACAGCAGCCACAGCACCGTGCCGACCAGCTCCCCGGGCAGGTCCACGACGTCGAAGGCCAGCGCGCCGGTGACGCCGACGACCGCGATGACCGCGATCTGCCCGAGGCCCAGCACGCCGAGGCCGAGGATCTTCCCGGCCAGCAGCTGCCACGGCCGCATCGTGGACAGCAGCAGCTCGACCACCCGGCTGGCCTTCTCCTCCACCACGCCCTGCGCGACGAACTGGCCGAAGAGGATCAGCAGGCTGTAGAGCACCACCACGCCGATGATCGCGACGACGGTGCGCTGGCCGTCCCCCTCGGCGTCGTCGAGGGCGGTCACCGTGACCTGCGGCAGGTCGGCGGGGTCGACCCCGGCCTCGGCCAGCACGGCGCCCAGCGCCACGCTCGACACCGCACCGGACACCACCGCCTCGAGCGTCGGGTCGGGCTCGCGCACCACCAGCTCGGTGCCGGCGCCGGCGCCGCCGAGCACGGCCGCGTCGACGGTCTCGTCCTCGACGGCGGCGCGGGCGGCGGCGTCGTCGCCGAAGGGCTCGACGGCGACGTCGACGTCGAGCGCGGTCGCCTGCGCCTCGATGGCGGCAGCGACCTGCCCGTCGTCGCCGGCGACGCCGATCCGGGCCGTGTCCTCCCCGGAGTTGACGACCACCTGGAACACCAGGATGCCGACGATGAGCAGGACCATCACCGCCGAGCTGACGATGAAGGTCTTGTCTCGCAGCCGGGTGGAGACCTCGCGGGCCGCGACCAGCCGGACCAGCCGGCCGCTGGACAGCGGCGCGCTCACGCGGCCACCTCCTCGCGGGCCCGCTGCTGCGCCGGGTCGGCGACGGCCTCGCGGAACAGCTCGACCAGGGTGGCCTGGCGCCAGGCGAAGTGGCCGACCCGGCCGGTGCGCAGCGCGGCGGCGAGCACGGCCTGGTCGTCGGCGCCGTCGGCGAGCTCGAGGAGCGTGTCTCCGGCCTGCTCGGAGACGACGCGGACGCCGGGGAGCGCGGCGGCCCAGCCCGGCGCGGCGTCGGGGACGACGACCCGCAGCACCCGGCCGGCCTCCCGCCGGCGCAGCTCCTCGACGGTGCCGGTGGCGACCATGCGGCCGCGGGCGAGGATGCCGACCGAGTCGCACAGCCGCTCGACCAGGTCGAGCTGGTGGCTGGAGAAGACGACCGGCACGCCGGCGCGGCACTGCTCGAGCAGCGCGTCGGCCAGCGCGTCGACGCCGACCGGGTCCAGCCCGCTGAACGGCTCGTCGAGGATGAGCACCTCGGGCCGGCTGACCAGCGCGGCGGCCAGCTGCACGCGCTGCTGGTTGCCCAGCGACAGCTCCTCGACCCGGGACCGGCGACGCTCGCCCAGCCCCAGCCGGCCGGCCCACTCCTCGGCGGCGCGGGCGGCCGCGGCGGCGTCGAGCCCGTGCAGCCGGGCGAAGTAGGTCAGCTGCTCGCCGACGCGCATCTTCGGGTAGAGGCCGCGCTCCTCGGGCATGTACCCGACGCGGCGACGCGTCTCCTCGTCCAGTGGCCGCCCGCGCCAGCGGACCTCTCCGGCGTCGGCCCGGGCCAGACCCATCGCGATCCGCATGGTCGTCGTCTTCCCGGCCCCGTTGGACCCGCAGAAGCCGAACATCGAGCCGGGGGCGACGGTGAAGCCGACGCCCTCCAGCACGTGGTTGTCCCCGTAGCTCTTGTGGAGCCCGTCGAACTCGAGCACCGCTCCTCATCCCGTCGTCAGCCCCGTGCGCCGCCGACGCTATCGGGGCCCGCGCCGCCGCCGACAGGTTCCGGCCCGGGACGGGATCGGAACGTGATCCACCTCGCGCGCCCGCCGGACCTGCGGTGTCATCGGTCCATGAGCCAGGAGAACCACCCCGCACACCCACCGTCGGGTGTCGGGCTCGAGGGGTTGCGCGCCGCGGCGGCCGGCTGCCGCGCCTGCGAGCTGTGGGAGCCGGCCACCCAGACGGTGTTCGGCGAGGGCCCGGAGACGGCGCGGATCGTGTTCGTCGGCGAGCAGCCCGGTGACCAGGAGGACCGCAAGGGCGAGCCGTTCGTCGGCCCGGCCGGCCGGCTGCTCGACCGGGCGCTGACCGAGGCCGGCATCGAGCGCCGGGACGCCTACGTCACCAACGCGGTCAAGCACTTCCGGTTCACCCCGACGGCCAAGCGGCGGATCCACCAGTCGCCCGGCGCCGAGCACATCCGCGCCTGCCGCCCGTGGCTGGAGGCCGAGTTCGAGGTGCTCAAGCCCGAGGTCGTCGTCTGCCTGGGCGCGACCGCGGCCAAGGCGCTGATCTCGCCGTCGTTCCGGATCACCAAGGAGCGCGGCAAGCTCATGCCCTGGACGCCGCCGGGCGTCGCGCGGGCCGAGGACGGCGTCGACGAGCCCGACGAGGACGCGCCGCACCAGACCTGGATGCTGGCCACCGCGCACCCCTCGGCGGTGCTGCGGGTGCCCGAGGAGGACCGGCCGAAGGCCTACGACGCGCTCGTGGCCGACCTGCGCGTGGTGGCCGGGGCGCTCGCGTAGCCGTGCCCCACCGCCGGGCCTGCCGCCGGTCGAGTGGGCAGTCGTGGTCGGAGACGCGCGACGACTCACCGGGTGTGGCGACCGCCAGTGCTCACTCGCCCCGGGCAAGCCGACGGCTACGGGACCGCGCGCGAGGCGCGGAAGTGCAGGAACGAGGGCACCAGCAGCGCCACGACCGCCATCGCCACCACCACGACGACGCCGCCGGACACCATCGCCGCGCTGACACCCGCCGCGCTGGCCACCGCCCCGGCGCGCAGGTCGCCCAGCCGCGGGCCGCCCGCGACCACCACGAGGAAGACGCCCTGCATGCGCCCGCGCATCTCGTCGGGCGCGGCCGTCTGCAGCATCGACGAGCGCAGCACGGCGCTGACCATGTCGCCGGCGCCGGCGACCGCGAGGAACAGCACGGCCAGCCACAGCGTGGGCGCGAGCCCGAACCCGATGATCGCGATGCCCCACACGACGATGGCGGCCAGCACGACGGCGCCCTGCCGGTCGACCCGCGAGACCCAGCCCGAGGTCAGCCCCATGAGCAGCGCGCCGATGGAGACGCCGGCGAACAGCCAGCCCAGGCTGTTGGGCGACCCCTCGAACCGCGTCTGCGACAGCTCCGGGAACACCGCCTGCGGCCAGGCGAAGAGCATCGCGACGACGTCGACGACGAAGGTCATCAGCAGCACCGGCTGGGTGCGCAGGAAGGTGAACCCCTCCCCCACCCCGCGGACGGCGGCGCCCAGCCGCAGCGGCCCGGTCCGCCCGCCCGGCGGCAGCGCCGGCAGGCCGCGCAGCAGCAGGACGGCGACCAGGAACCCGAGCGCGTCGACGGCGTAGGCGAGGAACAGGTCCCCGACGCCGATGAGCACGCCGGCCAGCAGCGGCCCGGCGATGACCCCGACCTGCCGCACGGTCATCGCCAGCGCGTTGGCCGCCGGCACCTGCCCGGGGCCGACCAGCGCGGGGATGACCGCGCTGCGGGTGGGCTGGTTGACGGCGCTGAAGCCCGAGACCGCGGCCACCAGCACCCACAGCAGGACGAGGTTCCCGCCGCCGGGCAGCAGCGCCTGCACCGCCAGCAGTGCGCTGGTCACCGCCGACCCGGCACCGGTGACCAGGAGGAGCCGGCGGCGGTCCATCGCGTCGGCGATCGCGCCCCCGAGCAGCCCGAACACGACCAGCGGCACGAGCGCGACGACCGAGGTGACGCCCACCAGCAGCGAGGAGCCGGTGAGGTCGTAGACCTGGAAGGGGACGGCGACCAGCGTCATCTGCTGGCCGAGCATGGTGGCCGCGACGCCCCAGAACAGCCGCCGGTAGCCGGGGTCGCGCAGCGGCGAGGTGTCGATCGCCCAGGAGCGCCGGGGTGGTGCCGTCACGGGGCCAGCCGCTGGAGCACCCAGCCGCCGCCCTCCTCGTCGTCGCGGACGAAGCGCAGCCGGTCGTGCAGCCGGCCTGCGCCGCCCTGCCAGAACTCCACCCGCTCGGGCACCACCCGGTAGCCGCCCCACACCGGCGGCCGCGGCACCTTCTCCGTCGTCGTCCCCTCGTCGAGCAGCCGCACCCGCGCCTCGAGCTCCTCCCGGGAGTCGACGACGGTGGACTGCACCGAGGCGACGGCGGACAGCTGGGCCTCGCGCGGGCGGGGGTCCCACAGGTCGTCGGAGGCGGTGTCGCCGATCCGCTCGACCCGGCCGGTCACCCGGACCTGCCGCTGCAGCGCGTGCCACGGGAAGACCAGCGCCGCGCGCGGGTTGGCCGCCAGCTGCGCGCCCTTGGCCGAGGCGTAGCTGGTGCCGAAGACGAACCCGGCCTCGTCGTAGCCCTTGAGCAGCACGATGCGGGCGTCCGGGGCGCCGTCGGCGTCGGCGGTGGCCACCACGACCGCGTTGGGCTCGGGGACCCCGGCGGCGACGACGTCGCGGAACCAGCGGTCGAACTGCTCGACCCAGGTGGGTGCGAGGTCCTCCTCGCGCAGTCCGGGGCGGTCGTAGTCCCTGCGCATGCGGGAGAGGTCGGCCACCCCGCCATGCTGACACCGCGCCCGGGAGCCGGTGCCCGGCGCCTCCGCTGGGCGGCAGCCCCCCGTGGAGCGCAGCCGCAGGCGGGGCCTAGGGTCGCGGTGCAGTCGTGCGGCATGGCCTGTGCGCGCACGCGGTCCGCACCAGGGAGGCACGCGAGATGGCCGACGACTTCGTACCCGGCCTGGAGGGCGTCATCGCCTTCGAGACCACGATCGCCGAGCCCGACAAGGACGGCGGGTCCCTGCGCTACCGCGGGGTCGACATCGAGGACCTGGTCGGCAAGATCACCTTCGGCAACGTGTGGGCGCTGCTGGTCGACGGCAAGTTCGGCCCGGGGCTGCCCCCGGCCGAGCCGTTCCCGATCCCGGTGCACAGCGGCGACGTGCGCGTCGACGTGCAGGCCGCGCTGGCGATGCTGGCACCGTTCTGGGGCTACCGCCCGCTGCTGGACATCAGCGACGAGGAGGCCCGCGACCAGCTCGCCCGGGCCGCGGTCATGGCACTGTCCTACGTCGCCCAGTCCGCGCGCGGCATCGGCGTCCCGGCCGTGCCGCAGAGCCGGATCGACGAGGCCTCGACCATCGTCGAGCGGTTCATGGTCCGCTGGCGCGGCGAGCCCGACCCCCGCCACGTCGCCGCCGTCGACGCCTACTGGACCTCGGCCGCCGAGCACGGCATGAACGCCTCCACGTTCACCGCCCGTGTCATCGCCTCCACCGGCGCCGACGTCGCCGCGGCGATGTCCGGCGCGATCGGCGCCATGTCCGGCCCGCTGCACGGCGGTGCCCCCTCCCGGGTGCTGCACATGCTCGACGGCGTCGAGCAGGCCGGCGACGCGGAGAAGTACGTGAAGGACCTGCTCGACCGCAAGGAGCGGCTGATGGGCTTCGGGCACCGGGTGTACCGGGCCGAGGACCCCCGCGCCCGCACGCTGCGCAAGGCCGCCAGGGAGCTCGCCGCCCCGCGCTTCGAGGCCGCGCTGGCGCTGGAGAACGCCGCGCTCAAGGAGCTGCGCGAGCGCCGTCCCGACCGGCCGATCGAGACCAACGTCGAGTTCTGGGCGGCGATCGTCCTCGACTTCGCCGAGGTCCCGAGCCACATGTTCACGTCGATGTTCACCTGTGCCCGCACCGCCGGCTGGTGCGCGCACATCCTCGAGCAGAAGCAGACCGGCCGCCTCGTGCGCCCGTCGGCCCGCTACGTCGGCCCCCCGGCGCGCCGGCCCGAGGAGGTCGACGGCTTCGACACCATCCAGGTCAAGTCCGTCAGCCAGGCCACCCCGGCCTAGTCGGAGGGCGCCCGTGAGCATCCAGGTCCCCGCCGACCTCCTCCCCGCCGACGGCCGGTTCGGCTGCGGCCCGTCGAAGGTCCGCCCGGAGGCGCTGCGGGCGCTCGCCTCCGACGGCGCCGGGATCATGGGCACCTCGCACCGCCAGGCGCCGGTCCGGGGTCTGGTCCGGCAGGTGCGCGAGGGGCTGGCCGAGCTGTTCGGCCTGCCCGACGGCTACGAGGTGGTGCTCGGCAACGGCGGCAGCACCGCGTTCTGGGACGTCGCGACGTTCGGCCTCATCCGGGAGCGCAGCGCGCACGGCAGCTACGGCGAGTTCTCCGCCAAGTTCGCCGCCGGGGTGGCCGGGGCGCCGTTCCTCGCCGAGCCGGTCGTCGTGACGGCCGCGCCGGGCTCGCTCGCCCTGCCCGAGGCGCAGCCCGGCGTCGACGCCTACGCCTGGGCGCACAACGAGACCTCGACCGGGGTGATGGCGCCGGTGGTGCGCCCGGCCGGGGCCGACGACGACGCGCTGGTGCTCGTCGACGCGACCAGCGGCGCCGGCGGCCTGCCGGTCGACGTCTCGCAGGCCGACGTCTACTACTTCGCCCCGCAGAAGTCCTTCGCCTCCGACGGCGGGCTCTGGATCGCGCTGATGAGCCCGGCCGCCCTGCAGCGGGTCGGCGAGGTCGAGGCGTCGGGCCGGTGGATCCCCGGGTTCCTCGACCTGTCGACGGCCGTCGAGAACTCCGTCAAGGACCAGACCTACAACACCCCCGCCGTCGCCACGCTGTTCCTGCTGGCCGACCAGGTGCGCTGGATGCTCGGCCTCGGCGGGCTCCGCGGCGCCGTCGCGCGCAGCCAGGAGTCCTCGGGCCGGCTCTACGGCTGGGCGGAGAAGTCGCCGTACGCGACGCCGTTCGTGACCGAGCCCGACCAGCGCAGCCTGGTCGTGGGCACGATCGACTTCGACGAGTCGGTCGACGCCGCGGCCCTGGCCTCGACGCTGCGGGCCAACGGCGTCGTCGACGTCGAGCCCTACCGCAAGCTCGGCCGCAACCAGCTGCGGGTGGGCATGTTCCCCGCCGTCGACCCCGACGACGTCAGCGCGCTGACCGCCTGCATCGACTACGTGGTCGAGCGGCTCTAGGCCTCAGCGGGCCTGCTCGCCGTCGGCGGGCTGGACGGCGGTGCTCGGGAAGTCGCGCAGGTCGCCGGTGGGCGTGCGGTCCCAGCTGCGGAACGTGAGGTCGGTCTGCAGGTACAGCGCGACCAGCTCGGCGGTGGCGCGGATGCCGTCGAGGTGGGTGCGCTCGTTGCCGTGGCTGCCGTCGATGCCGAAGCCGATCAGCGCCGCGCGGGTGTTGGCCCCGGCCTCCAGCGCGGAGGCGGCGTCTGAGCGGTAGTACTTGTAGACGTCGCGGCGGTGCGGCACGTCGTGCACCCGGCACAGGTCGATCAGGTGGCGGGTCAGGTGGTAGTCGAACGGCCCGGTCGAGTCCTGCATCGCGACGTTGACGCAGTGCTCGGACGAGGACTGCCCCGGCGCGACCACCGAGGTGTCGATGGACACCAGCTCGGCCACGTCGGCGTCCAGGCCGTGGCTGGCGCCCAGGCCCACCTCCTCGGCGATGGTGACCAGCAGGTGCGCGGTGACCGGGACCTCGATGCCGTGGTCGAGGATCGCCTTGAACGCACCGAGCGCGGCCGCGATGCCGGCCTTGTCGTCGAGGTGACGGGAGTTGACGAACCCGCTGGAGGTGATCACCGGCTGGGCGTCGATGGCGACGAAGTCACCGACCTGGATGCCCCGGCGCTCGAGGTCGGCCCGGCTGTGCACCACCTCGTCGACGCGGACCTCCACGTGGTCCCAGCCCACGCCCTGCTCGTCGACCTCGTCGCCGAAGCGGTGCCCGCTGGCCTTGATCGGCAGGATCGTGCCGGTGTGCCAGTAGTCGCCGGAGACGTCGTCGCTGAAGATCGTCACCCGCGCGCCCTCGGCGAAGCGGGCGCTGTGCGTGCCCACCGGCACGATCGCCAGCCGGCCGTTGTCCTTGAGCCCGCTGACCATGCAGCCGATCGTGTCGGCGTGCACGACCACGGTCCGGTCGGCGCCGGGCGAGCGGCTGGGCAGCTCGGCGATCAGCGCGCCGCGGCGGGTGACCTCGAAGTCCAGGCCGAGGTCGCGCAACTCACCGCCGATCAGCTGCATCGCGTGGTCGGTGCGCCCCGACGGGCTGGGGATGGTGAGCAGCTCCACCATCACGCGCTGGACGTAGTCCATGTCGATGGGCAGGCGCTTCTGGCCGGCGTCGACGGGCGAGGGCAGGAAGCGCTCGTTGGGCTCGGCGTCGTCACGTGTCTCGTCACGGACGAGGCCGGCGTCGTCCCGGGGACCGGTCAGCATGGAGCCCGAGTCTAGGGGCGGGCCGGATCCGGGCACGGCGGAGCGGGCCGCTCCGGGGCGGTGCCGCCCGCGCCCGCGGAGGTGATCTCGGTCCGCCACGCCGGGCGTCCTTCCGGCGCGCGGGCGCGTCCGCGGATAGCCTCGCCCGTGGCTCCGGTGCACCCCGGGCCCCCGCCACCGCCGCCCGAGGGAGGTCTCCCGTGCGCACGCTGCGCCTCGTGGGGCTGTCCGAGGACGGCCGGAGCCTGGTGCTCACCGTCGACGGCGGCGACGGCAGCGACGACGGCGAGCGCTTCGAGCTGCCGATCGACGACCGGCTGCGCGCCGCGGCCCGCGGGGACACCCGGCGGCTGGGCCAGATCGAGTCCGACGGCGGGCTCTCCCCCCGGGTGATCCAGGCCCGCATCCGCGCCGGGGAGACCCCCGAGCAGGTCGCGGCCGCCTCGGGCACCCGGGTCGAGCGGATCATGCGCTTCGCCCACACGGTGCTGCAGGAGCGCTCCCGCCTGGCCGAGCAGGCCCGCGAGGCCCGCGTGCGGCTGTCGGAGGGCGTGCCGGGCGCGCCGCTGCAGCAGTTCATGGCCGAGCGGCTGCGGCTGCTGGGCGCCGACCTCGACGCCGTCCGCTGGGACGCCGCCCGCTCCGAGGACGGCACGTGGGTGGTCACCGCCGCCTGGCGCGCCGGCACCAAGGAGGGCACCACGAACTGGGTCTACGACGTCCCGGCCCGCACGGTCGCCCCGCTCGACGCGGCCACCCGCGACTTCGCCGAGGGGACCCGCCTGGTCCGCGTCGTGCCCGGGGTGCCCGCCGAGCGCCCGGTCCTGCCGGTGCACCGCGCCGCCGCCGTGCCCGAGCGGCCGGTCCCCGAGCGGCCCGTGCCGCCGGCCGACGAGCCGCGTCCCGCCCCGGCCGAGCGCCGCACCGACCCCGCGGCCACCGACGCCGCCGACGACGAGGACGTCTCGGAGCACGACACGGTCGTGCTGCGCACCGGCGAGACCGACGGCGAGGACGAGGACCCGCGGGCCCGCGTGCCGGCCTGGGAGGACATCGTGTTCGGGGTCCGCCGCAACCGCTGAGCAGTACGCTCGCCGCACCGGACCGACGTGTCCGTCCGGGGGCTCGCGGGTACGTCGTCCACAACCGAACGAGTGCGGGAGTGGAGCCACACATGTCGATGTCCGTGTCGATGCCCCTGGGCGGTGTCCAGGTCGGGTCCTACGACACCTACCAGCAGGCCCAGGCCGCGGTCGACCACCTGTCCGACGAGAAGTTCCCGGTGCAGAACGTCACGATCATCGGCTCGGACCTGCGGATGGTGGAGCGGGTCACCGGCCGGCTGACCTGGGGCCGCGCGATCGGCGCGGGTGCCGCCGGCGGCGCCTGGTGGGGCCTGTTCGTGGGCCTGCTGCTCGGCATCTTCGCGCCCACCGGCACGAGCTGGATCACCTCCGTGCTCACCGGCCTCCTGATCGGCATCCTGTTCGGCGCGCTGTTCGGGGCGGTGGGCTACGCGGCCACCGGCGGCCGTCGGGACTTCACCAGCACCTCGCAGATCACCGCCAGCCGCTACGACGTGATGTGCGACCCCTCGCGGGCCGAGGAGGCGCGGGTGATCCTGGCCCGCTGGTCGCTGCGGCAGTAGTCGAAGGACCCCCTCGCCCCCACCGCTCGCACGCTCGCCGCGGGCCCCTGCGAGGGGGCCGGACCACCAGCGGACCCGGAGGGGCCCAGCTCACCTCAGCGTCGCGAAGGCCACGGCGGCCGCTGCCGCGACACCGAGGGAGTCGACGCCGGCCCGCATCGGGATGCGGGCCCGCACCCGCGCCGCGGCCTGCGCCTCCGGCGTGAGGCCCGGGCCCTCGGCGCCCAGCAGCACGGCGGTGCGCGGGTGCGCCCGCGGGTCGACGTCGGCGAGGTCGACCGCGTCGGGGGCCGGGGTGAGCGCCACGGTGAGGTAGCCGGCCTCGTGCAGCCGGGCCAGCCCGGCCGGCCAGTCGGGCAGCACGGCGAACGGCAGCGCCAGCACGTGGCCCATCGAGACCCGCACCGCCCGGCGGTAGAGCGGGTCGGCGCAGCGCGGGTCCAGCAGCAGCCCGTCGACGCCGAGGGCCACCGCCGAGCGGGCGATCGAGCCGAGGTTCTCCGCGTCGTTGAGCGCCTCGAGCACCGCCAGCCGGCGCGGCGCGGCCGGGTCCGGGCCGGCCAGCAGCTCCCCGACGTCGGCCGGCGGGCGGCGGTCGGCGGAGGCGAGCACGCCGCGGGTGAGGCGGAACCCGATCAGGTCCGACAGCAGCCACTTGTCCATCTCGTAGGCCGGCACGCCCTCGGGCAGGTCCAGCGCGGCCAGCCGCCCGGGGACGCCGAGCACCGCCCGCACCCGGTACGGGGAGGCCAGCAGCCGCTGCACGGCGGGGACGCCCTCGACGACCACCGGCCCGGTCCCCCGCTCGCGACCGGCCGGCCGGTCGCCGGCGTGCAGGTCGCGGAAGTCGGCGACCCGCGGGTCGGCGGGGTCGGTGATCGGCTCGGGCACGACCCGATCCTCCCCGAGCGGCGGAGCCGCGCTGCCCGCAGGATCCAGTGGTGTCCAACGGGATCGTCGTCGTCGGGGCCGGCATCGCCGGCGTGGCCTGCGCCCGCGCGCTCGGGGAGGCGGGCGTGCCGGTGCGCGTCCTCGACCGCGGGCGCCGCCCCGGCGGGCGGATGGCCTCCCGCACGCTGTCCGGACGGGTCGCCGACACCGGCGCCAGCTACCTGACCGCCGCGGAGGGCTCGCCGTTCGCCGCCGTCGTCGCCGGCTGGGTCGAGCGCGGCCTGGCCCGGCCGTGGACCGACACGTTCGCCGTCGCCGGGCCCGACGGGATCCGCGACAGCCGCAGCGGGCCGGTGCGGTACGCCGCGCCGGGCGGCCTGCGCTCGCTGGTCGCCGACCTCGCCGCGGGGCTCGACGTCACGCAGGAGCACACGGTGCAGCGGGTGGAGTCGGGCCCGCGCGTCGACGGCGCGGACGCGTCCGCCGTCGTCCTGGCCCTGCCCGACCCGCAGGCCCGCCGGCTGCTCCCGGAGGACCTCGCCGGCCGGCTGCTGGGCGGGGAGGACGCGCACGCCTGGCAGCCTGCCCTCGCCGTCGTCCTGGGCTTCGACCGGCGGCGCTGGCCGGCCGACCTGCACGGCGCGTTCGTGCACGACGACCCGGTGGTCGAGTGGATCGCCGACGACGGCGACCGGCGCGGCGACGGCGCGCCGGTCCTCGTCGCCCACACCACGCCCGGCACCGCCGCCGCGCACCTCGACGACCCCGACCGGTCGGTCCCCGAGGTGACCACCGCGGTGCGCCGCGCGCTGGGCGTCGACGCCGCACCCGCGTGGAGCCACGTGCACCGGTGGACCTCCGCCCGGCCGGCGGCGCCGCGCGGGGAGCCCTTCGGCCTGGTCGACGGCGTCGGCGCGTGCGGGGACGGGTGGCGGGCGCCGTCGAAGGTGGAGAGCGCCTGGACCTCCGGGCACCTGCTGGGGAGCGCCCTGGCCGCCGCCCCCTGACGGATCCACGCCGTCCCGGGCGTTTGCGGGCGCCCGATCGGGTGAACACATCTCGGACGGGTCAGTTCCGCCCTACGCGACGTCCGGAGGGACGGCGATGTCCACCTCACCCCAGGAAGCACCCGCCCTCGACCGACGGTCCCTGCGCAAGCTGATGGCAGCGGGACTGATCGGCAGTTCGATCGAGTGGTACGACTTCTTCATCTACGCCACCGCGGCGGCGCTGGTGTTCGGCGACCTGTTCTTCCCGAACGCCTCCCCGCTCATCGGCACGCTGCTGGCCTTCAGCACCTTCTGGGCGGGGTTCATCGCCCGCCCCATCGGTGGCCTGGTCTTCGGTCACTTCGGGGACAAGGTCGGCCGCAAGCCCGCCCTCGTCACCTGCCTCGTGCTGATGGGGTCGGCGACCTTCCTCATCGGCCTGCTGCCCACGGCCGACTCGATCGGCGTACTCGCCCCCATCGCGCTCGTCGCCCTCCGCTTCCTGCAGGGGATCGCGGTCGGCGGGCAGTGGGGCGGGGTCATCCTCCTGCTCACCGAGAACGCCGGGCGCGACCACCAGGGGCGCGCGGGGACCTTCGGGCAGATGGGCGTCCCCATCGGGGTCATCCTGGGCAACGTCGCCTTCCTGGCCGTGAGCGCGAGCGTCAGCCCCGAGGCCTTCGTCTCGTGGGGCTGGCGCATCCCGTTCCTCGCCAGCGCCGTGCTGCTCCCCGTCGTGATGTTCATCCAGCTGCGCGTGGAGGACACCCCGGTCTTCCGCCGGCTCCAGGACCAGCACGAGCACGCCCCCGAGGCCCAGGTCGCGCAGGCTCCGCTCAAGGAGGTGGTGCGCAAGCACCGCCGGCCGGTGCTGCTCGGTGCGGGCCTGCTGTTCGGCACCAACGCGATCTTCTACATCAGCATCGCCGGGGTGCTCGACTACGCCACCCGCGACCTCGGCGTGGACCGCGACGCGCTGCTCACCGTCACGCTCATCACCTCGGCGCTCTCGGTCTTCGTCATCTACTTCAGCGGGTCGCTGTCGGACCGGATCGGTCGCCGGCCACCGATCCTGCTCGGCGCGGCGATCATCGCCCTGTGGGCCTTCCCCTTCTTCTGGCTCATCGACACGGGGTCGCTGCCGCTGATCTTCGTGGCCCTCACCGGAGGCCTGATCGGGTCGTCGCTCACCTACGGACCCCTGGCGGCCTACCTCGCCGAGCTGTTCGAGCCGCGGATCCGGTACTCGGGGGCCTCCTTGGCCTACCAGCTGGCCGCCATCCTGGTCAGCGGGGCCACGCCGTTCATCATGACCGCGCTGCTGGCGGCGACGGGCACCTCGGCGTGGGTCTCGGTGTACATCTGCCTCATGGGCGTCGTCACGTTCCTCGCCGCCCTCGCCCTGCGCGAGACCCGTCCGCGGTACGAGGTCCGCGGCAACGTCACCCGCGACACCACGGGGGACCCGACGGCCGGGGTGTCCCCGGGCGACGCACGACGCGGCACCCGCCGCTGACCTGCACCTCCCCTCGTCCGCTTCCCAGCGTGCGAGAACCCGTTGACGGTCCCCGATGAACTCACCTAGCGTTGAGTTCATCAGGCGTTGAGTTCTCGCCACCGGGAGGCCGACATGACCGACGCCGTCACCGTCACCGACCTCGTCGTCGACCGCGGGCGCCGCCGGGTGCTGCACGGCCTGTCCTGCGCGGTCCCGGCCGGCCGGGTCACCGGCCTGCTGGGGCCAAGCGGCAGCGGGAAGACGACGCTGATGCGCGCGCTGGTCGGAGTGCAGCGGGTCCGCTCGGGCACGGTGACCGTGCTCGGCGAGCCCGCCGGCTCCCCCAGCCTGCGCCGGCGGGTCGGGTACGTCACCCAGGCGCCCAGCGTCTACCCCGACCTCACCGTGCGCGAGAACGCACGCCACTTCGCCGCGCTCCACGGTCGCGACGCCCGGGCCGCCGACGACGCGCTGGCCGCCGTCGGGCTGGCCGACGCCGCCGGGCAGCTGGTCCGCGACCTCTCCGGCGGCCAGCAGGGCCGGGCCTCGCTGGCCTGCGCGCTGGTCGGCGAACCCGAGCTGCTGGTCCTCGACGAGCCCACGGTGGGCCTGGACCCGGTGCTGCGGGTGGAGCTGTGGGAGCGCTTCCACGCCCTCGCCGCGGCCGGCACCACGCTGGTGGTCTCCAGCCACGTCATGGACGAGGCCGGCCGTTGCGACCGGCTGCTGCTGCTCCGGGAGGGCCGGCTGCTGGCCGACTCCACGCCCGCGCAGCTGCGCGCCGCGTCGGGCACCGACGACCTCGAGGAGTCCTTCCTCCGCCTCGTGCGGGCACAGCAGGAGGTGGCGGCGTGAGCGTCCCGACGGCCGTCCTCAGCCCGCGGCTCACGGGCGTGACCACCGCCCGGGTGCTGCGCCAGCTGCGCCACGACCACCGCACCATCGCGATGATGCTGCTGCTGCCCAGCCTGCTGCTGGGCCTGCTGTACCTGTTGTGGCGCGACGTGCCGACCCTGCCCGGGCAGCAGGGCGTCTTCGACCGCGTCGGGCTGACGATGCTCGGCGTCTTCCCGTTCGTCGTCATGTTCCTGGTCACCAGCATCGCGATGCTGCGGGAGCGCACCTCGGGCACGCTCGAGCGGCTGCTGACCACCCCGCTGTCCCGGCTGGACCTGCTGCTGGGCTACGGCGCCGCGTTCGGCCTGGCCGCGGCGGCGCAGGCGGTCGTCACGGTCACGGTGGCCACGACCCTCTACGACCTCGACATCGCCGGGGCGCCGTGGCTGGTGGTGCTCATCGCCGTCGCCAACGCCGTCCTCGGCGTCGCCCTGGGCCTGCTGGCCAGCGCGTTCGCCCGCAGCGAGTTCCAGGCGGTGCAGTTCATGCCGGTCGTCGTGCTGCCGCAGTTCTTCCTCTGCGGGCTGCTGGTGCCCCGCGAGCAGATGGCCGGCTGGCTGCAGGCGATCAGCGACGTCCTGCCGCTGACCTACGCCGTGGAGGCCCTGCAGGAGGTCGGGCGGTCGGCCGCGGAGACGGGCACGATGTGGCGGGACGTCGGCATCGTCGCCGGCGCCGCCGTCCTCGCCCTCGCGCTGGCGGCGGCCACCCTGCGGAGGAGGAGCAGCTGAGCACAGCACGGCGGCCGACCGGCCGGCGGCCGGGCAACCCCGACACCCGCGAGGCGGTGCTGGCCGCGGCCCGCACCGCCTTCGCCGAGCGCGGGTTCGACGGCGCCTCCATCCGGGGCATCGCCGCCGCCGCCGGGGTCGACCCGGCGCTCGTGCACCACTACTTCGGCACCAAGGACGCGCTGTTCCTGGCGGCGGTGCAGGCACCGGCGGACCCGGACGAGTTCCTGCCCGAGGTGCTGGAGACCCCGCTGGACGAGCGGGGCGCCGCGGTCGTGCGCATGGTGCTGCGCGTCTGGGACGGGCCCGGCCGCCCGGCCGTGCTGGCGCTGGTCCGCTCCGCGGTGAACCACGAGTGGTCGGCCCGGCTGCTGCGCGAGTTCGTGCTGGCGAAGATCGTCCGCCGGGTGGTCGGCTCGGCGGACACGCCGGTCGAGGAGCGGGAGGCCCGGGGCGCGCTGGTCGCCTCCCAGGTGGCCGGGCTGGTCTTGATGCGCTACGTGCTGCGGCTGGAACCGCTGGCGTCGGCCTCCCACGAGGAGGTGGTGGCGGCGGTCGGCCCGACCCTGCAGCGCTACCTCACCGGCGACGTCCCCCTGCTCGGCCGGCGGGACTAGCGCGCCACCCGGGCGAGCTGCCGGGCCTGGGCGACCAGCCGGCCGGTGGCGTCCCAGATCCGGCACTCCTCGTCCGACCACCCGCCGGTCACCTCGGTGGAGCGGGACTCGACCAGGCACCAGCCCGGCGCCGGCAGCGCGCGCACCAGGACCTGCAGCTGCACGGTGGGCGCCCACCCGGGCCGGCCGACGGCGAACGCGGTCGGCGGCAGCGAGTCGGCGAACAGCAGCAGGGCCAGCGGGTCGGGAACGCGGCCGTCGGCCAGCCGGATCCAGGCCCGCAGCAGCCGCGTGTCCGAGGGCCGGCCGGCCACCCAGCCCGCCGTCGCGGGGTCCAGCCGGGTGTCGAGGTGCCGGGCCAGCCCCACCGCCGGGCCGCCCTCGGTGGTGCGGGTGGCCACGCAGTCGTCGGGGGCGGGCAGCTCCGGCGCGGGGTTGACCGTGTAGTCGGCCCCGTCCCGGCCGAGGGTCGCCGTCGTGACCTGGACGGCGAGCGTGGGACCGGCCGCGCCGGTGAGCTGCACCGAGGAGTGCGCCAGCGTGCGCCCGGCCGGCCCCGCGGTGACGGCCAGGTCGGCCGGACCACCGGAGGTGGCGCGCAGGTAGCTCGCCGACAGCGCCACCGGGTGCGGGTGCGGACTGTCCAGCAGCGCCGCCCGGGCGACGACGGCCAGCAGGTAGCCGCCGTTGAGGACGCCGTTGCCGACGTCCCAGCCCCGGTCCAGCTCGGCGCGGACGCCGCCGCCCTCCGTGCGGTACACGGCGGTGGCCCGGTCGAAGGCGGACTGTCCGGTGTCGGTCTGCGGCACGGCCGCCAGGGTGCCAGGGTGGGCGGACGTGGAGTACACGCACCTCGGACGCAGCGGCCTGTCGGTCTCCCGGCTCTGTCTGGGCACCATGAACTTCGGCTGGCGGACGGAGGAGGCCGACGCGCACGCGGTGATGGACCGCGCGCTCGACGCCGGGATCAACTTCGTCGACACCGCCAACGTCTACGGCTTCGAGGCCGGCAAGGGCCGCACCGAGGAGGTGCTGGGGACCTGGTTCGCGCAGGGCGGCGAGCGCCGGGAGCGCACGGTGCTGGCCACCAAGGTCTACGGGTCGATGACCGACTGGCCCAACGACACCTTCCTGTCCGCCCGCAACATCGTGCGCGCGTGCGACGCGTCGCTGCGCCGCATGCAGACCGACTGGATCGACCTCTACCAGTTCCACCACGTCGACCTGGCCACGCCGTGGGAGGAGATCTGGCAGGCCTGCGAGACGCTCGTCGCCCAGGGCAAGGTCCTCTACGTCGGCTCGTCCAACCACGCCGCCTGGCAGCTCGTCGCGGCCAACGAGGCCGCCGCGCGCCGGCACTTCCTCGGCCTGGTCAGCGAGCAGTCCCACTACAACCTGCTGACCCGGCACGTGGAGCTCGAGGTGCTGCCGGCCGCCCGGCACCTCGGCGTCGGCGTCATCCCGTGGAGCCCGCTGGCCCAGGGGCTGCTGGCCGGTGTGCTGGGCGAGCAGAAGGGCGACCGACGGCACCAGGAGCGCAACCGCAGGCGCATCGAGGAGCACCGCCCGGCGCTGCAGGCCTACGAGGACGCCTGCCGCGAGTGGGGACTGGCGCCTGCCGACGTCGCGCTGGCCTGGCTGCTGCACCAGGACGGCGTGACGGCGCCGATCGTCGGCCCGCGCACGGCCGACCAGCTCGAGGGCTCCCTGACGGCACTCGACATCCGCCTGGAGCAGGCCCAGCTCGACCGGCTGGACGAGGTCTTCCCCGGCTTCAGGGCCGCTCCGATGGAGTACGCCTGGTGAGGTGGGAGGAGAGCACCTCGTGCCGGCCGCCGGTGCTGCGCACGAGCGTCACCTCGCGCACCGGCCACTCCGGCCCGCGGTAGTCGGCCAGCCGGTCGGGCAGGTCCCCGTCGGCGGCCCGGCGCGGGTGCCACCGGCCGAGGGTGAGGTGCGGGCGGAAGGGCCGGTCCTCGACCGGGAGCCCCAGCCCCCGCGCCGCGGCGGCCAGCCGGCCGGCGAGCCCGGAGAGGACGGCGACGTCGCCGTCGACCCCGGCCCAGCACACCTGGGGTCGGCGCCGCGAGCCGAAGCGACCGGCACCGGCCAGCCGCAGCACCGCGGGCGGGGTCGCCGTGACCGCCTCGCCCACCCCGGCGGTGAGGGCGGGAAGCAGCGACGGCGGCACCGCGCCGAGGAACAGCAGGGTCAGGTGCCAGCGGGCCGGGTTCCCCCAGCGCGGCGCGCCGGGGGCGTCCCGCAGCGGCGCGAGCGCGGCGGCGAGGTGGTCGCGGGCGTCCGCGGGCGGGGTCACGGCCATGAACAGCCGCAGCGGCGGCCCGCTCAGCGCACGACCATGCCGGCGTCGGTCAGGGCCGTCTGCACCCGCAGCCGCTCGACGTCGCGCGGGAAGCCCGGGGGCAGGCCGGCCAGCGTCGTCGGGACGGCGAACTGCCGGGCCGCCTCGCACAGGACGTCGTCGTAGGCGGCCTGGAACCCGCGCCGCCGCGCCTGCGGGGACCCGGCGGGGACGACCTCGAGCTGGCGGGCCAGCCGGCGCAGGTCGGCCGCGACCGCCTCGACCGGCCGGTGCACCGGCGCCAGGGGGACCTCCGGCTCCCGCGCCCGGCGGCGGGCCCGCAGGTCGAGCAGGAACTGCCCGGAGAACAGGCGGAAGGCCAGGCCCATCAGGGCGAAGGCGCCGACGAGCATCGCGGTGATGCCGGCGAGCTGCAGCAGGGAGGAGGTCATCGTCACTCCGGGGAGCCGGTGGGCGCGACGGTACGTGGGCGCGACGGCGTCCGCCAGGTCACGGCTCAGGTGGCGGTCGACACCCGCCGGGCGGGGGCCGCCGCCGCCCGCACCCGCCGTCCGCGGACCAGCGCCAACGCGGCCACCGACGCGGCCAGGACCACCACCGCGCCACCGAGGACCAGGCCCCACCGCGCGCCGAGGTGCTCGGACACCCAGCCGATGAGCGGGGCGCCCAGCGGCGTGCCGCCGAGGAAGCAGGTGAAGTACAGCGCCATCACCCGGCCCCGCATCTGCGGGTCGGCGCCGAGCTGCACGAAGCTGTTGTTGGCGACGCTGAACACCAGGGCGGCCGCGCCGGTGGGCACCAGCAGGACGGCGAACGGCCAGGAGCCGGGCACCAGCCCGCAGGCCACGGTGAGCAGGCCGAACACCCCCGCGGAGACGAGCAGGAAGCGCTGTCGCGGCCGGGCGCTGCGGCGGGTCGACAGCAGCGCCCCGGTCAGCGAGCCCACCGCGAACAGCGTCGAGAGCAAGCCGAAGCCCTCCGCTCCCAGACCGAGGACCTCTCGGGCCATGAGCGCGATGGTCACCTGGAAGTTGAAGCCGAACGTGCCGATGACGAAGGCCAGGACCATCGCCAGGCGCAGGTCGGGCCGGTGCCACGCGTAGGCCAGCCCCTCGCGGAGCTGGCCGCGGCCGCGCGCGACCGGGTCGCTGCGCCGCAGCTCGTCCGGCCGCATGGCCAGCAGCGCCCCGATCGTGAACGCGAAGGACGCCGCGTTGACGGCGAAGGCCGGCGCGGTGTCCCCGCCGGAGGCGCCGATGAGCAGGCCGGCGAGCGCGGGCCCGACCAGCCGGGCGCCGTTGAAGATCGTGGAGTTGAGCCCGACGGCGTTGGGCAGCAGCTCGCGGCCGACCATCTCCGATACGAACGCCTGGCGGACCGGGGCGTCGACGGCCGAGACCGACCCGAGGCCGGCCGCGAGCACGAACACGTGCCACAGCGCGACCGCGTCGGCGGCCACGAGGCCGGCCAGGACGAGCGCGAGCAGGCCCATCAGCACCTGGGTGAGGACCAGGACGCGGCGCTTGTCGTAGCGGTCGGCCAGGACCCCGCCGTAGAGGCCCAGCAGCAGCGTGGGCCCGAACTGCAGTGCCGTCACCAGGCCGAGGGCCACGCCGCTGTCGCCGGAGAGCTGCAGCACCAACCAGTCCTGGCCGATCCGCTGCATCCACGTCCCGGTCAGGCTGACCAGGTTCGCCGACGCGTAGAGCCGGAAGTTGTGCACCCGCAGGGACCGGAAGGCGCCGCGCCCGGCCGCGGTCGGGTCAGCGGCCGTGGACCTCACCCACCGGCGAGTTCCTCCATGATCTCGGCGGCCTCGCGCAGCGTGGCCCGCTTCTCCGGCGTCAGCAGGTGCAGGCGGTTCGACAGCCACGCCTCCCGGGCCCGGGCCTCCTCGGTCAGCAGCTCCTCGGCGGCGTCGGTGAGGCCGATGACCACCTGCCGCCCGTCGGTCGGGTGCGGGGTACGGGTGACCAGGCCCCGGGCCTCGAGGGCGACGACGACGCGGGTCATCGACGGCGGCTGCACCCGCTCGTGCGCGGCGAGCTCACCGGGGCTCATCGGCCCGTGCCGCTTGAGCGTGGACAGCGCCGCCAGGTGGGTGAGCGTGACGGAGGTGTCGACCCGCTGGTTGCGCAGCCGCCGGGAGAACCGCATGACGGCCAGCCGGAGGTCGTGGGCGAGCGCCGCGGTGTCCAGCGTCGACCTCGTCACGCTCACCAGCGTACCCGGGTCGTTAGCAGTGCTCAGAACAGTTGCTGGAGCGGCTCCAGGGCGAAGTAGACGAGGAACAGCGCCGCGATGACCCACATGAGCGGGTGGATGCCGCGGGCCCGGCCGGTCACCGCCCGCAGCAGCACGTAGGTGACGACGCCGGCGCCGATGCCGTTGGTGATCGAGTAGGTGAACGGCATGAGCGCGATGGTGAGGAACGCCGGGATGACCAGGGTCATGTCGTCCCACTCGAGGGTGCGGATCTGGCTGATCATCAGCGCGCCGACGATCACCAGCGCCGGGGCCGCCGCCTCCGAGGGGACCACCTGCACCAGCGGCGTGAAGAACATGGCCACGAGGAACAGCGCGCCGGTGACGATGCTGGCCAGGCCCGTGCGGGCGCCGTCGGCCACCCCGGAGGCGGACTCGATGTAGGTCGTGTTCGACGAGACGCTGGCCGCGCCGCCGGCCGCGGCGGCCAGGGAGTCGACCAGCAGCACCGGCTGGGAGCCGGGCAGGTTGCGGTCCTCGTCGAGCAGCCCGCCCTCGGCGCCGACGGCGGTGACGGTGCCGACGGTGTCGAAGAAGTCCGCGATCATGATCGAGAACACGATGAGCAGCGCGGCGACGACGCCGATCCGCTCGAAGCCGCCGAACAGCGAGAACTGCCCGACGATCGACAGGTCGGGTGTGGCGACGACCGTGTCGGGCAGCGTGGGCACCTGCAGCGCCCAGCCCCGCGCGTCGGCCTCGGTGCCGTCGGGGCCGATCCGCGGGCCGATGTCGGCCACCGCCTCCACGACGATCGCCAGCACGGTGGAGACGACGATGCCGATGAGCAGCGCCCCCCGGACCCGGCGGACGACCAGGACGGCGGTCAACAGCAGCCCGACGACGAAGACCAGCAGCGGCCACCCGGCGAGCTGCCCGCCCACGCCGAAGCTGATCAGCGGCGCGCCCGGCCGGATCACGCCGGCGTCGGCCAGGCCGATGATGGTGAGGAAGAAGCCGATGCCGACCGCGATCGCGGTCTTCAGCTGCGGCGGGATCGCCTCGAACACCGCCCGGCGGAATCCGGTGAGCACCAGCACGGTGATGAGCAGGCCCTCGAGCACGACCAGGCCCATGATCTCCGGCCAGGACAGCTGGGTGGCGGCGAAGACGGCGACGATCGCGTTGATGCCCAGGCCGGTGGCCACCGCGAACGGGTAGCGGCCGACGACGCCCATGGCCACGGTGAGCGCGCCGGCGACCAGCGCGGTGACCGCGGCGACGGCACCGAAGGGCAGCGTGGCGCCGGTGACGTCGGCCCCCGACAGGATGATCGGGTTGAGCACCACGATGTAGGCCATCGTGAAGAAGGTGGTCAGGCCGCCGCGCACCTCGCGGCCGACCGTGCTGCGCCGGGCGCTGATGCCGAAGTAGCGGTCCAGCCCGTTGCGCGGCCGCAGCTGCGGGCCCTCGCTGCGCCGGAGCCGGGTGGGGGACGCCGCGACGTCGGCGGGCGTGTCGCCGGCGGTGCCGGACCTGGCGCCCGCCGCCGTGGTCGCGCCGGTGCTCCGGGACGGGCGGGACTTCTCGGGCATGCGGGCTCCTGCGGACTGCGGCTGCCGGGCGGTGAGCGGCGACAGCGTGCCACACGGCGGCGCGCGCTCCCCGCCGGTCGGCGCCGCACGGCGCCTAGGGTCGGCGACGTGCCCCGCCCGCTGAAGCCGGCCCCTCCCCCGCTGCGCGTCGACACCGCCCGCGTCGTCCTCGCCGGCACGGCGCTGTGGGCGGTCGCGCTCGTGGTCGTGCTGCTGCTCGGCGACCGGGTGGCGCGGGTGTGGACCTGGACCTGCGTGGCGGGGATCGTGCTGCCCTTCGTCGGGCTGGCGATCATGCGCTGGCAGGGCCAGCTCGGCCGGCGGGACCGCGACGACCGGTAGCGCTCAGCCGGCCTGCAGCAGGCGCACCGTCGCCACGGCCAGCACCCGGGTGACCGCCGTCAGCTCGGTGAGGTCGACGTACTCCTCGTAGGAGTGCGCGTGCACGACGTCGCCGGGGCCGTAGTGCAGCGTCGGGACCCCCTCGGCGGTGTAGAGCCGCAGGTCGCTGCCGTAGGGCACGCCCCGCTCGCGGGGCGCGGTGCCGGTCAGGTCCTGCTGCGCCGAGGTCACGACGCGCCGCAAGGGCGCCCCGGCCGGGGTCCGCCCCGGCGCGAACTGCCCGCCGGGCCAGGTGACCTCCACCGGGTGGTCCCGCAGGAACGGGTGCCCGGCGCAGGCGGCGGCCAGGCGCTCCTCGACGGCGGCGCGCGCCTGCGCCGGGTCCTCGTCGAGGCGGACGCCCAGGCGTCCGGTGGCGGTGAGCGTGTCGGGCACGGTGCTCGCCCAGTCGCCGGCGACGACGGTGCCCACCGAGATGGTGTGCGCGATCGGGTACTCGGCCATCAGCGGGTCGACGGCGGCGTTGCGCTCGGCCTCCAGCTCGCGGAGCACGGCGTCGAGATGGGTGAAGTGCTCCACGGCGCTGCGGCCGGCCCAGCGAGCGCTGCCGTGCGCCGGCTCACCGGGGACGACGAGCTGGAAGGTCAGCGCCCCGCCGGCCGCGGTGGTGAGCGTGCCGCTCGTCGGCTCGGTGATGACGCAGGCGTCACCCCGGTGCCCGCGGGCCAGCGTCGCGAAGGCGCCCAGGCCGCCGTCCTCCTCACCCCCGACCAGGTGCAGGGCCAGCCGGCCGGGGAACCGCAGACCACTGGCCAGCACCGCCTCGGCGACGGCGAGGTTCGCGGCCACCCCGGCCTTCATGTCGCACGCGCCGCGCCCGTACAGCCGCGGGCCGGCCGCCCGCGGCGTCCACGGGTCACCGGTCCACCGCCGCAGGTCGCCCGGGGGGACGACGTCGACGTGGCCCTGCAGCACCACCGTCGGCCCCGCGTCGTCCCCGGTGGCGGCCACCAGCCCCCAGGACTCACGCCGGGGCACCTCCGTGCCCGGGAACCCGGGCCGGGCGGCCAGTTCCGCGACGTCGATCCGCCAGTGGTCGACGGCCATCCCGGCGCGCGCGGTGCGGTCGGCGAGCAGGCCGAGCAGGTCGGACTCGGCGTCGCTGCCGGTGACGCTGGGCACGCGCATCAGGTCGGCCAGCGTGCGGTGCAGCGCCGGGACGTCGAGCGCGTCGAGGACGGCCTGCTCGGCAGCGCCGAGCCCACCCGGCCGCCCGGGCTCCGCGGCTGCCTGCACCCAGGAACTCGTCAGCGTCACGACCCCTCCTCTTCTCGAAGGTGTGGGAAGCAGACGCTAGGGAGCCGCAACCGCCGGCGGAAGGCCCCAGGGCTGCGTCCTGCCTATGATCCGTTGCGTCACAGCCCGCCTGGACGCAACGGAGGACCGCGGTGGACGACCTGGACCGGGCGATCGTGCAACAGCTCCTCCGGGACGCACGCACCACCTACGGCCGCATCGGGGCGGAGGTGTCGCTGAGCGCGCCCGCCGTCAAGCGCCGGGTCGACCGGCTGGTGCGCAGCGGCGCGATCCGGGGGTTCACCGCCGTGCTCGACCCCGCCGTCCTCGAGTGGGACGTCGAGGCCTACGTCTGGGTGTACTGCGAGGGCGCTCCCGACCCCGAGGAGGTGCGCCGTCAGCTCGAGGACGTCCCCGAGGTGGTCCGGGCGACGACGATCTCCGGCACCGCCGACGTCGTGGTGCGCCTGCAGGCACGCGACACCGGCGAGCTCGAGCGCGCCGTCCGCCGACTGCGGGCGCTGCCCACCGTCGCGCGGACCGAGAGCGCGGTGGTCCTCTCGCGGCTCATCGACCGGCCGCGGACCTAGGGAGGCCGGGCGCCCCTAGTCGGTGAGGACGTCGAAGTCGGCGGTGTCGTAGCGGGCCGACGTCACGACCTCCGCGGGCTCGCCGGCGGCGAGGGTGGCCTGGCTGTGCGCGCCACAGCCGTAGTCGACGGCGACCACGCGCCCGTCGGCCGGGGAGTACTCGTTGCCGCAGGCGCCCAGCAGCGTGCGCAGCGAGCCGGCCAGCGGGAGGAAGAAGCCGCAGGTGCTGCAGGGTCCGGGCGCCTGCCGGGCCATGGGGGCGCGGGGGCCGAAGTCGCCGGCCAGCCAGCGGGCGGCGGCCGTGCCGCGCCCCTCGGCCGACATCACCCGCTCGCGGCCCAGGCCGATCTCGGCGGCCAGCGCCTGCCCCTCCGGGTCGTCCGCCGCGTCGTCCTGCGCGGTGTAGGAGGGCACCAGGCGGGGGTCGTCCTCGGTGGCCGGCAGCACGTCGCCGACCGACAGGTCGCCGGGGCGCAGCCGCTCGTGCCACGGCACCCACGCCGGGGCCAGCAGCGCGGCGTCGCCGGGCAGCAGCACGACCTCGTCGACGGTGACCCGGTCGCTGCCCGGGACGGCGGCCAGCGTGACCGCCCAGTGCCAGCCGACGTAGCCGGGCAGGCGGCTGGCGAAGGAGTGGGTGACCACGGCGCCGAGCGTGCCGGCGTCGACGCCCGCGGCCGGTGTGCCCAGCGGCTCCGCGGTGGCGCCGAGGTGCTCGCCGACCAGGCCGGGGTCGCCGGCGGTCTCCTCGGCCGCGGCGCGGGCCGGGTCGACGGCGGCGGTCAGCACGTCGCTGCCCGCGGGGGCGGTCTCGGGGTCCGGGTGCACCGGGCCATCGTCCCAGACGGCGGGGCGCCGGCCGACCCGGCCGCCGGGGTGATCACGTGTGCCCCGGACTGCCAGGGAGGTACGGCACCATGGGGGCGTGCCGTCCTCGCGCCCGCCCGGGTCCCGCCGGGGTCGGCTGCGCCGGGCGCGGTCCGGTGCGGTCCCGCCCGACCGCACCGACCCCGACCGGATGGACACCGCGCCGCTCGACCTGCCCGGGCGGGTGACGCAGCCGCCGCCGGGGTACGGCCCGCCGCCGCCCGCGTACGGGCAGCCGGCCCTGCCCCCCGCGCCGCCGCCTGCGGCCGAGCCCGCCGCCGAGCCGCGGGTCACGGTCACCCGGGTCGCCGTGGCCCGCAGCCGCGAACTGACCCGTGCCGGGGTCGCCCGCGTGCGGGCCGCCAGCCGCGCCGACGGTGCCGGGGACAGCGGGCTGAGCCAGCTGCTCTGGGTCAACGCCCTGCACATGGCCGGCGACGCCCTGGTCGCGGTCTCGCTGGCCGGCACGCTGTTCTTCGCCGCCGCCTCCGACGCCCAGCGCGGCAACGTGGCCCTCTACCTGCTGGTGACGATGGCGCCGTTCGCCGTGGTCGCGCCGGTCATCGGCCCGCTGCTCGACCGGCTGCAGCGGGGCCGCCGCTGGGCGCTCGGCGCGGCCTCCTTCGGCCGGGCGGCCCTGGCGCTGGTCATGGCCGCGCACCACGACGACCTGTGGCTCTACCCCGCGGCGCTCGGTGTCCTCGTGCTGTCGAAGGCGCACAACGTGCTGCGCGCCGCCGTCGTCCCCCGGGTGCTGCCCGGCGCGATGTCGCTGACCTCCGCCAACGCCCGGCTGTCGGTGTTCGGGCTGGTCACCGCGGGGGTCTTCGGTGCTCTCGGCGCGGGCATCGCGTGGGCGTTCGGCTTCCCGCCGCTGCTGTGGGTCATCGCCCTCGTGTTCACCGTCACCGGGGTGCTGGCGGTACGGCTGCCCCGGCACGTCGACGTCCCCACCGGCGAGCAGCCCGCCGACGTGCTGAGCACCGGCGAGGTGCCGGTCACCGGCCGGCGGCGCCGCCCGGTCAACCCGCACGTGGTGCTGGCGCTGCGGGCCAACGCGGCGCTGCGCGGGCTGGGCGGCTTCCTGACCATCTTCTCGGCGTTCCTCGTGCAGGCCACCGTCGAAGGCGGCTGGGAGTCCACCCTGGCGCTCGGCGCCATCGCCGGGGCCGCCGGCGCCGGCAGCGTGCTGGGCACCGGCATCGGGTCCCGGCTGCACGCCGCCGACCCCGACCGGGTGGTGGTCTGGTCGGCCGGCGCGGCCGCGGCGGTCACCGTGCTCGCCGCGGTCTTCTTCGGCCTGGCGACGGCGGCCGCGGTCGCCGGTGTCGCGGCGGTCGCCAACGCGCTGGGCAAGTCGGCGCTCGACGCGATCATCCAGCGCGAGGTGCCCGAGAGCCTGCGCGCGTCGGCGTTCGCCCGCTCGGAGACGGTGCTGCAGCTGGCCTGGGTGGTCGGCGGCGCCATCGGCATCGCGCTGCCGCCCATCGGCTGGCTCGGCTTCACCGTCGCCGCGGCGCTGCTCGTGCTCGCCGTCGGCCTGGTGCTCTGGACCCCGCGCCGCCGCTGGGCCGCGGTCGACCCCGGGGCGCCCACCGTCCCCGGCGTGCCCACCGCCCCCGGCGCGCCCGCGCCCGACGCCCCGACCGTGCCGGAGGCACCCCGCCCGTGAGGACGTCCCCCCGCGCCGCCGCTGTCCTGCTCGCCGGCGCGCTCCCCGCCGTGCTGGCCGGGTGCGGCTCGTCGGCGGCCGGCGACCCGCCCGACGTCACGGTCAGCGCCGGGCCGCAGGAGGTCGCCGTCCGGCCCACGCAGTACTGCGCCGAGGGCCAGGGCCAGGCCTACCGGGCGACGCCACCCATCATCGAGGTCTCCCCCGACACCACGATCACCCTCACCGTGCCCGACGACGTCGCGGCCAACGGCTGGTCGGTGCAGGTCTTCGACCAGACGCTGGAGGAGAAGCTCGGCGAGGTCGACGTCGAGACCGGGACGACCGAGTTCGACGGCATCAACAGCTCCGACGTCGTCCCGCCGGCGTTCTACCTCGTCGTCGTCGAGGACCGGCACGGCGAGTGCCTGCTCACCGGGTCCTGGCCGATCGGCTTCCTGCGCGCCGGTGGGGACCTCGGGGAGCCGACCCCGACGACGCCGTCGGCGACGCCTGCGGGCTGACCCGCCGCTCAGGCCTCCAGGTCGCCGGCGACCGCCCGCAGCACCGCCGCGACCTTGCGCGACTCGGCGCGGTCGGGGTGGCGGCCGCGGCGCAGCGAGTTCGAGACGTCGTCGAGCAGCTTGATGAGGTCCTCGATGATCGGGACCAGCTCGTCGGGCTTCTTCCGCCGCGACTCGGCCACCTTCGCCGCCACCGACGGCAGCGGGTCGAGGACGCGGACCTGCAGCGCCTGGTCGCCCCGGCGACCGGCGACGATGCCGAACTCCACCCGCTGGCCGGGCTTGAGCTCGGCCGTGCCGGCGGGCAGGGCGTCCTTGTGCACGAAGACGTCGGGCCCGTCCTCGCGCGAGAGGAAGCCGAACCCCTTCTCGGGGTTGAACCACTTGACTCTGCCGGTGGGCACGCTGGATCCCTCGGTCGCTCGGGGGTGGTCCGGCCGGGCGGCCGGCGGACGGTGTTGCTGCCTGTCCCCAGGTTAGCCGCCCCGCGCCCCTAGCCTGGCCGGGTGCCACCCGCCGACGGTCCGCCCGGCCACCCGGACTACCGGTTCACCCTCGCCAACGAGCGCACGCTGCTGGCCTGGCTGCGCACCGGCCTGGCGCTGGTCGCCGGGGGCGTGGCGGTGGCCTCCTACGTGCCCTCCCTCGGAACGGCGTGGGGCGGAGGCGCGGTCGGCCTCGCGCTGGTCGCCACCGGGCTGGGCACCGCGCTGGCCGGCTACGCGCGCTGGCGCGACAACGAGCGGGCCATCGCCGCGGACCGTCCGCTGCCGACGGGACCGGCCACCACGGCCCTGACCGTCGGGGTGGTGCTGGTGGTGCTGTTCGTCGGCGTGCTGCTCGCCGTCGAGGTCACCGGCGGGTGAGCGGGCCGGAGACCCAGCCGCAGCGGACCGGGCTGGCGTGGCAGCGCACCGGGCTGGGCCTGCTGGCGGTCGCGGGACTGCTCGGCCACCACGGGCTGCGGTCGGGCGCGGTGGTCCCCTTCGTGACGGCCGCGGTGGCCGGGCTCTGCGGGCTCGCCGTGCTGCTCGGACTGGCGCCGTGGCGGGCCCGGGCGCTGGACCGGGCACCGGCGTCGGCACCGGTGCCCGTGGCCCTGGCCTGTGCGGCGGTGGTGGTCGCGGCCCTGGCCGCCGCCGCGGGCGTGCTCAGCCGCTGACGACCTCCGGGTCGAGCACGCCGAGTCGGCCGAGCAGGTCGAGGAAGACGACGGCGAAGTCGTTGTCGGCGACCTCCCGCCGGACGGTGCTCCAGTCGACCTGCTCGCGCAGCGCCCGCGCCACCGGGAACAGCCGGGAGAAGTCGCAGTAGTGCTCGTCGAGCGTCATGAGCTTGGTGACCAGGATGTCGGTGGCCGCGAGCACCGGCATGTGCACGGACAGCACCGCCCGGTCCTCGGCGCGCTCGATGAGGTCGGTCTCCACCGGCCGGCCGCAGGTGCGCCACAGGACGTCGACGAACGACTGGCCCTGCACGACCTTGGTGAGCCAGTCCTCGGCCGGGTCCTGCACCTGCAGGCCGGCGTCGTGCAGCACCTTGACCGTGCGCTCGGCCTCGGCGGCGGGGACGAGGAAGTCGGCGTCGTGGTCGGGCTCGGGGGCGCCGCGCACCCAGGCCGCATAGCCGCCGCACAGGGCGAAGGGCACGCCGCCCTCCTTGAGGGCCACGGCGACGCGCTTGAGGAGGTCCCGGATCTCGTCGCGGTCGGATGGCTGCACGCGCGTGCAGCTACCCGGGCGCGGGCATGGCACTCCTCGTGCGCATCGCGACCTTCAACATCCTGCACGGCCGCACCCCGGAGGACGACCGGGTCGACGTCGACCGGCTGGCCTCGGCCGTCAAGACGCTCGACGCCGACGTGCTCGGGCTGCAGGAGGTCGACCGCGACCAGCCCCGCTCGATGAACGCCGACCTCACGGCCGTGGCCGCCGAGGCGATGGGCGCGGTCGACTCGCAGTTCGTCGCCGCGCTGTCGGGGACGCCCGGCGGCACCTGGATGGCGGCGACCGGCGACGAGCAGCCCGGCGCGGCGAGCTACGGCATCGCGCTGCTCTCCCGCCACCCGGTGGTGTCGTGGCGGGTGGTGCGGCTGCCGGCGCTGCCCGGGCGGGTGCCGGTGTGGTTCCGCGGTGCCCGGCGGCCGATGCTGGTCAGCGAGGAGCCGCGGGTGGCCGTCGCGGCCGTCCTCGACGGCCCGCACGGTCAGTTCACCGTCGCCTGCACGCACCTGTCGTTCGTGCCGTACTGGAACTCCGTGCAGCTGCGGCGGCTGGTGCGGGCGCTGCGGGGGACGCGCGAGCCGCTGGTCGTGATGGGCGACCTCAACATGGAGCCGCGGAAGGCCACGCTGGTGAGCGGGATGCGCCCCCTCGCCCGGGGGCTGACCTTCCCGGCGGAGCGGCCGACCCGCCAGCTCGACCACGTGCTGGTCCGCGGACGGCTGGCCACCACCGGCCCGGCAGAGTCGGTGCGGTTGCCCCTGTCGGACCACCGGGGACTCGTCGTCGACGTCGAGCCCACCTGACCCGGCGGGCACCCGTGCCACCGGCCCGGGCGGCCGGCGGCACGGGCGGCGGTCAGCGGCGCCGGTTCTCGGGGAGCTGCACCCCGGCGCGGTTGGGCTTGTCGGTGGGGTGCGCGTAGCGGATGCGCTCGGGCGGCAGCGGGAAGCTGTGGTCCTCGCCGAACGGGGACAGCGGACCGGCCATCTCGCCGAGGAACTCGGTCACCGGCGGGCCGGCGTTCTCCGACTGCCCCCAGGTCGGCTCGACCAGGTGGGCGTGCTTCTCCTTGCGCTTGGCCATCTCGCCTCCGTGCTCGGGCGCACCCCGGGGTGCGCGTTCGGCGCCATCCTCTCGCGCGCCTGCTCCTACCCGCACGAGGCCCGCCTGCGACACGGGTTCAGCGGGGACGGCGGGCGGCCCGGGCGCCGTAGAGCGTCGGCAGCCCCTCCGCGGTGAGCACCCACTGCCCGCTGCCCACCGGCGCCGCGCGCACCTCCCCGCCGTCGAGGTTCTGCACCTGGCGGGTCCGCCACACCGAGGTGCTCACCAGGGTCAGCCGCACCGGCTCGTCGTCGGGGTCCCACTCGTCGTAGCCCTCGGGCTCGAAGGCGACGATCGCCGGGCCGGCGATGCGCAGCAGCCCCCGCTGCCAGGGGACGGCGGCCAGCGCCCGCCGCCAGCGCAGCGCCCGGGTCAGCGCGCCCAGGCCCGCGGCGGCGGCGACGAGCCCACCGAGGACCAGCCCGACCACCACGAGCCCGGCCAGCGGCAGCGGCCGGCCCCGGTCCTCGGCCAGGCTGACCGCCACCGCGCCGAGCAGGACGGCCAGGACGACGGCGATCACCCCGCCGGCCAGCCACCGCAGGGCACCGGCGCGGTAGCCCTCGAGCGCGACGCGGGTGTGGGGGTCGTCGGCGGCCGGTTGCACGCATCCATGCTGGCACCCGCGGCCTCGGGGGCGGCACCTGCGCGGCAGACGTAACGTGGTCCGGATGCCTGCCGACCGTCCCGCCACGCTGTCCGCGTGGCTGCGCACCCGCAGCGACGCCCAGCTGGCGGAGCTGCTGGCCGCCCGTCCCGACGTGGCCCGGCCCGCGCCGTCGGACGTCGTCGCCCTGGCCGGCCGGCTGGCGGTGCCGGTGTCGGTGGACCGGGCGCTCGACGACCTCGACGCCGCCACGCTGCAGGTGCTCGACGTCGTACTGCTCGCGCCCACCGACGGGCTGGAGGCCGCCGAGGTCGCCGCGTCCCTGCCCGGGCTGCCCGAGGACGTCGTCGCCGCGGCGGTCGAGCGGCTGACCACACGGGCACTGCTGTGGGGCGACGACGTCCTGCACGCCCCCGACCAGGTGCGCCGCGCCGTCCGGTACCCCGCGGGGCTCGGCCGCCGCGCCGCCGAGCTGCGGGTGTCGCTGCCGGCCGACCTGCCCGCCGCGGTGGGCGCGCTCGACCCCGCCGAGCGCCAGGTGCTCGAGCGGCTGGCCGGCGACCGGCCGGTGGGCCACCTGCCCGACACCGGCGGCGCCGCGGGCTCCCCGGCGCGGCGGCTGCTGCAGGCGGGGCTGCTGGCGCGCATCGACGCGCTCAACGTGGAGCTGCCGCGCGAGATCGGCCTGCTGCTGCGCGGCGACCTGCCCTACGGCCCGCCGCGCCCCGAGCCGCGGCCCGCCGTCGTCGAGCGGGACCGGGCCGCCGTCGACCGGCAGGCCGCCGGTGCCGCGCTGGAGGCGGTCGGACGGGTCGGTGAGCTGCTGGCCGTGCTCGAGGAGGAGCCGGCCGGGCTGCTGCGCAGCGGCGGGGTCGCCGTCCGCGACCGCAAGCGGCTGGCCCGGGCCCTGTCGGTGTCCGAGTCCGACGCCGCCTGGCTGCTGGAGCTGGCCTCCGCCGCCGGCCTGCTCGACGTCGGCGGCCCGCACCGCGACGAGTGGCTGCCCACCCGCGGCTACGACGTCTGGCGCGAGCAGCCGCTCCCCGACCGGTGGGCGTCGCTGGCCGCGGGCTGGCTGGACAGCACCCGGCTGCCCTCGCTGGTCGGCCAGCGCGACGTGGCGGGCAAGGCGGTCAACCCGCTGTCCCCCGACCTGGTGCGGCACACCGCGCCGGCGATCCGCCGCGCGGCGCTGGCCGCGCTGGCCGCCTCCCCGCCGGGCTCGGGGCTGGCGCCCGACGACCTGGTGGCGCTGCTGCGCTGGCGGACGCCGCGGCGCGCCGACCGGCTCGCGCCGGTGCCGGACATGCTCGCCGAGGCGGCGCGGATCGGCGTGCTGGTGGGCGGGGTGCTCTCCTCGGGCGGCCGGGGGCTGCTGGCCGGCGGTGAGGAGGGGGCCGCCGACGGCGTGCAGGGCCTGCTGCCCGAGCCGGTCGACCACGTGCTCGCCCAGCCCGACCTCACGCTGGTCGCGCCCGGGCCGCTGGTGGCCGGGCTCGCCGACACGCTGTCGGTCGTCGCCGACGTCGAGTCCTCGGGCGGGGCGACGGTGTTCCGGGTGTCGGAGTCCTCCGTGCGGAGGGCGCTGGACGCCGGGTGGTCGGCCACCGACCTGCACGAGTTCTTCTCCCGCGCCTCCCGCACCCCGGTGCCGCAGGCGCTGGACTACCTGGTCGACGACGTCGCCCGGCAGCACGGCCGGCTGCGGGTGGGCTCGATCGAGTGCTACGTGCGCTCCGACGACCACGGCCTGCTCTCGCAGGTGCTCGGCGACCGGCGCACCGCGGCCGCGGAGCTGCGCCGGCTGGCGCCGGGCGTGCTGGTCAGCGGGCTCGGCGCCGACGAGGTGCTCACGGTGCTGCGGGCCGCGGGGTACGCCCCGGCCGGGGAGTCGCCGGGCGGCGCGGTGCTCACCCGCCCGCCGGCCCGTCCCCGCGCGGCCGGCCGCCGACCCGGGCCGCCGCCGTCGGCCGCGGCCCGGCCCCTCACCGAGGCGGAGGCCGCGGCGACCGTGCGGGAGATCCGGGCCGGCGACGCCGCGCTGGCCGCCCGCCCGTCCGCGCCCGTGCGGCAGGTCCCGGGGGTCACCACGGCCGGGACGCTGGAGCTGCTGTCCCGGGCGATCCGTGACGGCGTGCCGGTGTGGCTGGGCTACGTCGACGCGCAGGGCAGCGGCAGCCAGCGCGTGGTCCAGCCGGTGTCACTGGCCGGTGGTTTCCTCCAGGGCTGGGACGAGCGCCGCCAGGAGAACCGCACCTTCGCGGTGCACCGGATCACCTCGGTGGCGCTGGCCGACGAGGAAGCAGCGGCCGCCGGCAACGGTTGACCAGACAGACGCCCGCCGAGGAGAGGCCCCCCATCCCGTGAACGACGGACCCCTCATCGTCCAGTCGGACAAGACCCTGCTGCTCGAGGTCGACCACCCGCAGGCCCGCGACTGCCGCGCGGCCATCGCACCGTTCGCCGAGCTCGAGCGCTCCCCCGAGCACGTGCACACCTACCGGGTCACCCCGCTCGCGCTGTGGAACGCGCGCGCCGCCGGGCACGACGCCGAGCAGGTCGTCGACGCGCTGGTGCGCTTCTCGCGCTACCCGGTGCCGCACGCGCTGCTGGTCGACGTCGCCGACACGATGGACCGCTTCGGCCGGCTGACGCTGGTCAACAACCCGGTGCACGGCCTGGTGCTCACCACCACCGACCGCGCGGTGCTCGAGGAGGTCGTCCGCTCCAAGCGGGTGGCGCCGATGCTCGGGGCGCGGATCGACCCCGACACCGTCGTCGTGCACCCCTCCGAGCGCGGCCGGCTCAAGCAGGCGCTGCTCAAGGTGGGCTGGCCGGCCGAGGACCTCGCCGGCTACGTCGACGGGCAGGCGCACCCGATCGAGCTGGCCCAGGAGGGCTGGCACCTGCGCGACTACCAGCGGGAGGCCGTCGAGGGCTTCTGGGCCGGCGGCTCGGGCGTCGTCGTCCTGCCCTGCGGTGCGGGCAAGACGCTGGTCGGGGCCGCGGCGATGGCCGAGGCCAAGGCGACCACGCTGATCCTGGTGACCAACACCGTCTCAGGGCGGCAGTGGAAGCGCGAGCTGATCGCGCGCACGTCGCTCACCGAGGAGGAGATCGGCGAGTACTCCGGGGAGCGCAAGGAGATCCGTCCGGTCACCATCGCGACCTACCAGGTGATGACCACCCGCCGGAAGGGCGAGTACCGCCACCTGGACCTCTTCGACGCCCAGGACTGGGGCCTGATCGTCTACGACGAGGTGCACCTGCTGCCGGCGCCGATCTTCCGGCTGACCGCCGACCTGCAGTCGCGCCGGCGGCTGGGGCTGACGGCGACGCTGGTCCGCGAGGACGGCCGCGAGGACGACGTCTTCTCGCTCATCGGGCCCAAGCGCTACGACGCGCCGTGGAAGGACATCGAGTCGCAGGGCTACATCGCCCCGGCCGAGTGCATCGAGGTGCGGGTTGGCCTCGACGACGAGGAGCGGATGACCTACGCCGTCGCCGAGCCCGAGGAGCGGTACCGGATCGCGGCCACCGCATCGTCGAAGCTGCCGGTGATCCGGCGGGTGCTCGAGCGGCACCCCGAGGAGCCCTCGCTGGTGATCGGGGCCTACCTCGACCAGCTCGAGGAGCTCGGGCGGGCGCTCGACGCGCCGGTGATCCAGGGCTCGACCACCAACCGGGAGCGGGAGAAGCTCTTCGACGCCTTCCGGCGCGGGGAGATCAGGACGCTGGTGGTCTCCAAGGTCGCCAACTTCTCGATCGACCTGCCCGAGGCCGCCGTCGCCGTGCAGGTGTCGGGGACGTTCGGCTCGCGGCAGGAGGAGGCCCAGCGGCTGGGCCGGGTGCTGCGCCCCAAGGCCGACGGCCGGCAGGCGCACTTCTACACGGTGGTCAGCCGCGACACCCTCGACGCCGAGTACGCCGCGCACCGGCAGCGGTTCCTCGCCGAGCAGGGCTACGCGTACACGATCGTCGACGCCGCCGACCTGGCCGGCCCGGGCGAGGTCAACGGCCCCGACTGGGTCGACGAGCCCGCCGACTAGCTGTTCCCCCGCGGCCCCCTGGTCCTCGTGACCCGGGGGCCGCGGCCGTCTCAGCCGGCCGTGAGCCGGTCGACCGTGCCGACCGGGACGATGCCCTCCGCCCGGGCCCGCGCCGCGGCGTCGACGGAGACGAAGGCGTCGGCCTGCAGGCGGGTGAGGGCCAGGTACTCGGCGACGGTGGTCGACTCGAGGCCGTGGTCGACGGCCAGGCCCCAGGCGACCCGGCGGGACACCCGGTCGCCCAGGAGCCGGATGCGGACGGCGGTCATCGCCTCGTGGCGGTCGAGGGCGGTGGTCTCCTCGAGCTCACCGCGCCGCACGGCGGCGAGGAGCAGGTCGAGGGCCTGCGAGCGCAGCACCTGCGGCGCCACCAGCTGGTGTGCGGGTGACACGTCGAGGCGTTCGGTCACCAGGTGCAGCAGGGTGGGCGCGTCGATCACGAAGCGGGTCATGCCGGGCGCGTCAGTCCTCGGTCAGCTCGTGCAGGACGTCGGCGGCGTCGGCGTTGCCTTCCTCGGCCAGCCGCCGCAGCTCGGCGAGGTCGCCCAGCTCGCTGGCCCGCTGCACGAGTTCGTCGACGGCGTCGCGGTTGCCGAGGTCGGCCAGCCGGCGCAGCTCTGCCAGGTCGCCCCGCTCGCCGGCGAGCTCGATGAGTTCGTCGGCCGCGTCGCGGTCCCCCATCGCCACGCGCTCGCGGAGCGCGGCGTACTCGGGCTCGGTCATGGCGGCAGGATCCCACCGCGGCCGGCCGGCGGGGGCCCTGACGTCAGTCCCCGCCCGGGAAGTGGTCGTCCAGGATGTGGAGGGCATCGAGGACCGGGTCGTGTTCACGCCGGCGGTCCCGCTCCGGCCCCACCTCCTGCCAGAGAGCGGGCAGACGCTCCGCGGGAACGGGCGCGCCAGCGACGGGGCCGGCGGCGTCCACCTCCGGTGAGCACCCGGACCGCGGCCGCCGAGAGGAGCTCGTCGACCCGGTCGTGCAGCCACGACCCGGTGCCCGGGCGCGCGGCGACCTCCATGATGCGCCGGTACGTCGCGTCGTCCGTGTCCAGCACGGCGCGGGCCAGGTCCGGCTCGTCCCGGAGCCAGAGCATCTCGGCGATGTCCTCGCGGCTGGCGATGATCACGCTGTGGACCATCGGCTCGACCGCCCGGTCCTGAAGCCGGTCACCCGTCAGTAGGGCGGTGGGGTGGTGGCGGCGGTGAGCCCGGTGGGTGTGGTGACGGTGAGGGTGCCGTCGGGGGCGAGAACGTGGCGCCAGCCGGGGGCCTGGTGCTTGCCGCGGTGGTGGCCGGTGCAGTAGCCGGTGAGGTTGGCCGCGGTGGTGGGGTCGGCCGGCCAGGGGGTGGCGTGGTCGAGCTCGCCGGCGCGGGGCACGGGGCGGCGGCAGCCGGGGAAGCGGCAGCGGCGGTCGCGGGCGCGGACGTGCCGGTCGAGGGCGGCGCTGGGCCGGTAGCCGGCGGCGGGTCCGGGAGCGGCCAGGCCGTGGCCGCGTCGGTGGGCGCGGTGCAGGGCGGGCAGGTCGGTGAGGGCCAGCAGCGCACCGCCGGCCGCGTGCGTGAGCGCGATCCGGGGCCGGTCGGCCAGCCCGCCCCCGGCGGTGGCGGCGAGCAGCGCGGCGAGGTCGGCGCGGGCGGTGTCGGTGGCCGCGGCCAGCTGGGTGAAGACGTCGGGGGCGGTGGTGATCCGGCCGGCCGCGCTGCGTGCCCAGGTGGCCTCGTCCGCGGCGTCGGCGCGCTGCGCGGTGGCCACCGTGCGGCGGGCGTGACCGAGGGCGCGCTCGAGCCCGAGCAGGGCGGTGCTCGCCTGGTCGACGGCGCGGTCGGCGCGCGCCCACCAGCCATCGGGGTCCGGTGCGGCCACCTCATCGGCGTCGGCGTCGGCGTCGGCCGTGTCGTGCGCGTCGGGCGGATCGTCCGGTGGCAGGTCCTCGTCGAGGTAGCAGGGCCCGGGGCGGGCATCGAACTCCCCGGCCAGGATCCGCGCTTCCAGCTCCTCGGCCCACCGGGCGAAGTGCTCGTCCTCGGTGAGGGGCGCCCCGGCTCCGACCGCATCGACCCCCAGGGCCGTGTCGGTGCCGGCTGGCTCGGTGTCGGCCGCGGTGGTGCCGGTCGCCTCGCCATCGGCCGCCTCGCCATCGGCCGCGGTGGTGTCGGCCGCCGTGGTGTCGGTCGCCGTGGTGTCGGTCGCGGCGGTGTCGGCCCGGTGGCCGGTGAGGGCGGCCAGCAGCGCCCGGACCAGCTCGGCCGGGACCACCTGCCCGTCGACCTCACACGGCTGGTCGCCGCCGAGCAGCGCGCCCACCGGAGCGACCACGGTCAGGGTCACCTGCACCGGCGGCAGCCCGGACTCGCCCGGGCGGAGCACCAGGTCCAGCAGGCAGTCGGCCATCTTCTGCCCCCGGCTGCGGCCGTCGGCGGGCAGCGCGTCGGCACAGGCACCGAGAGCGGCGACCAGCGCGGCCGCCTCCGGGGTGGTCAGCAGTGCCGAGACCACGCTCATCCCCTCGACCCGGTCGGGGCGGGCATCCACGCCGCGCCGGCGCACCGCGCGCAGCAGGTCATCGGCGGCGGTGCGGGCGGTGCGCGTGAGCAGCTCCCGGCGGGCCTTGGCGCCCAGCTGCGCCGGCGTGGTGTGCCGCCCGGCGGCCCACGCGAGCAGCTCCCGCTCGATCGCGGCGCGCAGGGCGTCGTCGGTGATCGGGGCGACCTTGTCGATCAGCGGGCCCAGGTGCCCCACGTGCAGCGCCCCGGACTCCAGCGCGGCCAGCGTGCCCGGCAGCCGGTGCACCAGGGTCAGCGACCGCTCCAGCAGCAGCTGCGCCGCCTGGGCCGACAGCGCCAGCGCGACCGCCAGCTCGTCGGTGGCCCACTCGCTCACCGGCCGCAGTACCTCAGCCCGCGCCGCCCACCGGTCGGCCGACATCGCCCCCGGCGAGCCCGGCTGCCGGTCGACGGAGGCGGGACGGGTGGCGGCGAACGCGGCCACCGCCCGGGCCCGCAGCGCGGTCTGCCGGGCGATCTCCCGGTCGGCGGCCTGCACCGCCCCCAGCGGCCCCGACGCCCACCCCACCAGGGGCTCGTCGACCGCCAGGACTCCCGCCACCTATTCGATCATACGTTCGATTGCGAAGTCGCACAAGGCGCCTGTCGAGAAAGTCCAGGTCAGCGCCTCGCGGCCAGGAAGCGATCGGCGCGGACCACAACACGACCGGCGGGGCTGCAGAAACCAGAACGGCCAGCCCGTCGCCGGGACCAGGAACCAGCCCTGATCAGCGCCAGGACGAACGACCAGCCTGCCACCACCGGCCCGGTCGTCCTATCGTCCTCGGGTGACCACGAAGGACCTCCAGGAACTCGTCCGGCGACGGCTGTGGGAGCTGGGCGGGTCGGTGGTCGAGGCCTCCCGCCGGGCCCGCGGCGCCGTCGCGCCGGAGGTGCTCGAACGGATCGCGCACACCCGCGGCTGGGCCCTGATCAGCCCCTGGATGGCCGCTCACCTCGCCCGCGCGCTCGACGTCCCGGAGAACCGGGTGCGGCGCGCGGCCGGCCTGCCCGAGGTCCCCGACCCGCGGGCGGACGTGCCCACCGGACCGCACCTGCGGCTCGTCCACGGCGAGGGGCGCGCCTCCGGCTGACCGTGACCGCCGCGACGGGACGGACCGGTCCGACCGGCGTGTGAGGCGCACCACCCCACCGTCGGCCGCCACAACGAAGGCGCAGGTCAGACGCGTACGGACCGGCCCGTATACGTGGTCGCACGGGAGGCGCGCGGGAGGCGGCCGGTTGGGCGTGTCTCCTCCGCCGCAGGCAGGATGAGCCCCGAGATGGCGAGTGCAGCACGGGCCGGGGCGGTCGCCCCGCAGACGACCAGCCGACCGCTCCGGGCGTGGCAGCAGGCCGCCCTCGAGCGCTACGAGGAGGCCGCCCCCAAGGACTTCCTCGTCACCGCGACGCCGGGCGCGGGGAAGACGACCTTCGCGCTCACGCTGGCCTCGCGGCTGCTGCAGCGGCGCGAGGTCGCCCGCGTGATCGTCGTCTGCCCGACCGACCACCTGCGGCTGCAGTGGGCCGACGCCGCCGACCGGATGGGCATCGTGCTCGACCCCGGCCTGACCAACGCCGTCGGCCCGGTGCGCGCCGGCACCCAGGGCTACGTGACGACGTATGCGCAGGTGGCCGGCAAGCCGATGCTGCACGCCGCCCGCGCCACCGCCGTCAAGACGCTGGTGATCCTCGACGAGGTCCACCACGCCGGCGACGGCCTGTCGTGGGGTGAGGCGATCGAGGAGGCCTACGGCTTCGCCGCCCGCCGGCTGTGCCTGACCGGGACGCCCTTCCGCACCAAGCCCGACGAGCGGATCCCCTTCGTGCGCTACGAGGAGGACGGCTTCGAGGGCGACGCCGGGGAGGCCGGCGCCGGGCTGGTCAGCCGCGCCGACTACACCTACGGCTACAAGGAGGCGCTGGCCGACAGCGTCGTCCGGCCGGTCGTCTTCGCCGCCTACACCGGCACCTCGCGCTGGCGGAACTCGGCCGGCGAGGTGGTCGCCGCCTCCCTGTCGGAGGCCGGCACCCGCTCGGTGGAGATGGCCGCCTGGCGCACCGCGCTCGACCCCAAGGGCCAGTGGGTGCCGCACGTCATCGCCGCGATGGACGAGCGGATCACCCACCTGCGCGAGAACGGCATGCCCGACGCCGCGGGGCTCGTGCTGGCCAGCGACCAGGACGACGCCCGCGCCTACGCCCGGATCGTCAGGCGGATCACCGGCAAGGCGCCCGAGCTCATCCTCTCCGACGACCCCAAGGCGTCGAAGAAGATCGAGCGGTTCGCGGCCGGCTCGGCTCGGATCGCCGTCTGCGTGCGGATGATCTCCGAGGGCGTCGACGTGCCGCGCGCCGCCGTCCTGGCGTGGATGACCTCCTACCGGACGCCGCTGTTCTTCGCCCAGGCCGTCGGCCGCGTCGTCCGCTCCCGGGCCCCGCACGAGACCGCCACGGTGTTCCTGCCCGCCGTCCGGCCGCTGCTGGGGCTGGCGGCGTCGCTGGAGAAGGAGCGCAACCACGTCATGCCGCCGCCCAAGGCGGCCGACCCCGAGGCGCTCGACCTCGACCCCCTGCCGCCCAAGGAGCGCGAGGCGGTGGGCCTCAAGCAGTGGGAGGCGCTGGAGGCCGACGCCCGGTTCGCGCACGTGCTGCACGGGGGGACGGCGCACACCGGCGAGGCCGGCGGGCCGCTGGCGGTGGCGCCGGAGGACGAGGACTTCCTCGGCATCCCCGGCCTGCTCACCGCCGAGCAGACGGCGTCGCTGCTGGCCAAGCGCGACGACGAGCTGCGGCTGCGGATCGCGCAGCGGGTGCACGAGGAGGACACCGGGGAGCTGCCGATCGTCGAGGACCACCCCGACGAGGACGACGCCGGCCGGTCGTGGCGCGACGCCGCCGAGCTGCGGCGGGAGATCAACCGCCTGGTCAGCCGGGTGTCGGCGAAGACGTCGACGCCGCACGCCGTGGTGCACACCCAGCTGCGCCAGCACGTGCCCGGCCCGCCGTCGGCCTCGGCGTCGGTGGACGTGCTGCGCGCCCGCCGCGAGCGCCTCCGCACGATGCTCTGAGGTCGGGCACGTCCGCGGAAGTGCACGACTCGGACCAGCGCGGCCACCCGTTCGGGTCATCCCGGGCCCGCGACCGGTTCACCGCCGGGGCGCCGGGGCACCCGGGCGCCGCGGCGGGCGGACCCCGGGGAGCCCCGAGGGTGTGGCCCCGCCGCAGGGAGGGAACCGCGATGCGTCTCGGAACCGCCATCGTGCTGCTCGCGCTGGGCGCCGTCCTCACCTTCGCGCTGCGCGTCGACGTCAGCGGCATCGACCTGCAGGTGGTCGGCTGGATCCTGATGGCCGCAGGCGCCCTGGGCATCGTGCTCGAGGTGGCGTTGTGGGCTCCGCGCCGTCGCCGGGTCACCCGGACCGAGGCGCACGACCCCTACGGTGGGCCGGCCCGGCGGACGACCACCGACGAGACCTACTGACCGCGCGGGTTCTTCAGCCCGTGGGGAGCAGGCCCCGGGACGCGGCGACGGCGACCGCCTCGGTTCGGCTGCCCGCGCCGAGCTTGGCCAGGATGTTGCTGACGTGCACGCTGGCGGTCTTCTCGCTGATGTAGAGCTCGCTGCCGATCTGCCGGTTGGTGCGGCCGCGGGCGAGCAGCGCCAGCACCTCGGTCTCCCGCGGCGTGAACACCGCGGCGGTCTCCACCACCCGGCCGGCCCCGGGCAGCTCCAGCCGCGCGCGGCGGGCCAGCGCGGTCACCGCGCCCAGCAGCGGCTGCGCGCCCAGCGACCGGGCGGTGCCGGCCGCGGCGGTCAGCGGCCCGAGTGCGGCGTCGCGGTCGCCCGCCGCGACCAGCGCCTCGGCCAGCCGCCACCGGCAGCGCGCCTGCTCGTAGACGTGCCCGTAGCCGAACGCCTCCGCGGCGGCCGACCACAGCCGCGGTGACGCCTCACCGGCCAGCCGGGCGGCCTCGGCGTCGAGCCGGGCCAGCCACGCGGCGGCCTCGACGCCGTGCGGCCCGACCGCGCGGGCGTGGTCGGCGACCGCGTCGTGGCCCAGGGTCACCAGGGACTCCCCCGCCGCCGTCCACTCCGCCAGCGCCGCGGCGTCGCCGGTGAGCCGGGCCGTGGCGGCGGCGTCGGCGACCGGCGCCAGCGCCGTGGCCACCAGCCGCACGACGGCGAGCCGCTCGTCGCCCCACAGGTCGGCCAGCGTCGCGGCGGCACCGCGGGCGCTGCGGACCGCGGTGGCCGGGTCGCCGCTCCAGGCGGCGACGTCGATCTCGGCGCCCGCGGTGGCCAGCAGGAGCAGCACGTGGGTGTCGAGCCGGCCGGCCAGGCCCCGGGCCCAGGCGATCCGCGCGGCCGCCGAGGGGTCGCCGCGGCCGACCTGCACCAGCAGGCCCGCCGCCCGCACGTGCGCCGCCATCTCCGGCACGCGCGCCAGCCGGTCGGCCAGCGCCAGGCTGCCGTCCCAGTCGCCGAGCACGTAGCGCGAGACGACGCCCAGGTGGCGCAGCTCCGCCGCGTAGAACGACCACTCGACGCCGAGCACCCGGGCCCGCGTCAGCCCCTCGTCGCTCCAGCGCAGCGTCTCCTGCACCGCCCCGCCCTCGTACGCGACGATCGCCAGGTTGAACAGCACCCGGATCTCGACGTCGGCGTCGCCGGACCGGCGGGCGCGGACCAGCGCCTCCTCCAGCCGCGTGGCCAGGCCGTCCCCGCCGCGGGAGCGGGCCAGCGACACCGCGACGTCGGCCCAGGCGCTGTCCAGCCCGAGCGCGTCGGCGGCGGCCAGGGCCTCCTCGGCGGCGGCGTCGCCCTCGGCGCGCCGGCCCACCTCGTAGCAGGCGCGCGCGTGCGTGGCCGCGGCCCAGGTGCGCGTCGGCGAGGGCGGCGTGGCCGGGACCAGTGCCATCGCCGCCGTGGTCTCGCGCACCGCGGAGGCCTGGTCCTCGATGCGGGCCAGCGCCTGGGCCAGCGTGTAGTGCACCCGCGCCCGCAGGTCGCGGTCGCCGTCGGGCCCGAGGACCTCCTGCGCCGCCCGCAGCAGGGCCACCGCCCGGTGCAGCTCGCCGCCGCGGCGGGCGGCGGTCGAGGTGTCCAGCAGCAGCTCGGCCTGGCTCCGCCCGGCCCGCTCGGTGGCGTCGGGCACGGCCGGCCACAGGGCGAGCGCGGCCTCCAGGTGCTGCAGCTGCTCGGCCGGGGCGCCGACCCGCCGGGCCTCGTCGGCGGCCTCCAGCGAGGCCGCCAGGGCGCCGGCCAGGTCGTTGCTCCCCCGCAGGTGGTGCGCCCGCTCGGCCGCGGTGCCCGCGGCCGGGACGGCGGCCAGGTGCGCGGCGACCGCGGCGTGCAGCCGGACGCGCTCGCCGGGCAGCAGGTCGGCGAGGACGGCCTCGCGCAGCAGCGCGTGCCGGAACCGGTAGGCGCCGTCGGGGCCGACGACGAGCAGGTGGGAGTGCACCGCCTCGGCCAGCGCGCGTTCCAGGTCGACGTCGGAGAGCCCCCCGACGGCGGCGACGAGCTCGTGGCGCACCCGCCGGCCGGCCACCGCGGCGACCCGCAGCACCTGCTGCGCGGCCGGGCCCAGCTGCTCGACCCGCGCGAGCAGCACGTCGGTGAGGCCCAGCGGCAGGGTCTCCCCGGCCAGGCCCGCGGCCAGCAACTCCTCGGCGTAGAACGCGTTGCCCTCGGCGCGGGCCACGACGTCGTCGACCGTGCGGTCGGGGACCCCGGCGGCCAGGCCGCGGACCAGCTCCTCGACGGCGGCGTCGGGCAGCGGGGCCAGGTCGAGCCGCTCGACGCCGGGCAGCCGCACCAGCTCGGCCAGCAGCGGGCGCAGCGGGTGGCGGCGGTGCAGGTCGTCGGAGCGGTAGGAGGCGACGACGGCCACCGGCTCGTCGTCGAGCCGGGCGAGCAGGTAGCGCAGCAGGTCGCGGCTGGAGCGGTCGGCCCAGTGCAGGTCCTCGAGCACGACGAGGACCGGCGCGTCGGCGGCCAGCCCGGCCAGCGCCCCGGCGACGGACTCGAACAGCTGGAGCCGGCCGTCGTCGACCGGAGGGCGGAGGGTGCGGACGGGGCTGGGCAGGTCGGCGGTGTCGGGCTCGTGGACGCCGCCCGGCCGCGCAGCGAACAGGTCGGCCGCGTCCTCGCCCAGCTCGGCGGCGACCGGCCGGAGCAGGTCGACGAAGGGCAGGTAGGGCAGGCCGACCTCGCCGAGGTCGACGCAGTGCCCGACGAGCACCCGCAGGCCGCGGGCGGCCGCGCGGGCGGCGAGCTCGTCGAGCAGGCGGGACTTGCCGACGCCGGCGTCGCCGGCCACGAGCACGGCCGAGCCGCGACCGGCGACGGCGCGCTCGACGGCGGACTCGAGCTCGGCGAGCTCGCCGGCCCGGCCCACCAGGGGTCGCTCGTCCCACCGCGGCACGGCGCCGATCGTGGCACGCGACCCCGACAGCGCCGTGGTCAGCGAGGCCGACGCAGCCGCAGGGTCCGCCGGGGCCGGCGCCGGGTGCCCTGCCCGAGGGCCTGCAGCACCTCGCGCCGGTAGGCCAGCTCCGCCTCGAGTCCGGGGTCGGGGTAGGTGCTCATCGTCGTCTCCTCGTCGTGGTGGCGTCCGGTGGGGACGGCGACCACGGTCGGCCTGAGGCGGCACCCCGGGCATCGGGCGACCGGGCAGTCCTCGCCCGCCCCTGGGGTCTGAGACCCCCTCAGACGCGCCTGGCGCGCGCCTGAGGAGCCGGGCGGCGAGGCTGGGCACATGGCCGACCTCCCTCCGACCGTCTTCGTCCTCTTCGGCGCCACTGGCGACCTGGCCGCGCGCATGGTGCTGCCGGCCTTCGACCGGCTCCAGCGGCGTGGCCTGCTGCCCGCGGACTGGCGGCTGGTCGGCAGCGGGCGCGGCGAGCGCTCCGACGACGAGTTCCGCGACCACGTCCGCGACACCCTGGCCGAGCACGGCGACGGCGGGCCCGCCGACGGCCTGCTCGACCGGCTGCGCTTCGCCGGCGGCGGGCACACGCCCGAGGACCCCGGGCAGCTGCTCGACGTCGTCGGGCGGGCGCGCGAGGAGATCGGTGCCGACGCCCAGCTGGTGCACTACCTCGCCGTCCCGCCCGGCGCGTTCGAGGGGATCACCCGCGCCCTGGACGCCCACGGCCTGGCCGAGGGCTCCCGCGTCGTCTACGAGAAGCCCTACGGCACCTCACCTGCGGACTTCCGCGAGCTCGACGAGCTGGTGCACTCGGTCCTCGACGAGGAGCAGGTCTTCCGCATCGACCACTTCCTCGGCAAGGAGGGCACCCAGGACCTGCACGTCCTGCGCTTCGGCAACGGGCTGTTCTCCTCGGTGTGGAGCCGCGAGCACGTCGCCCAGGTGCAGGTCGACGTGCCCGAGACCCTCGACGTCGCCGACCGCGCGGAGTTCTACGACGCCACCGGCGCGACGCTGGACATGCTGGTCACCCACCTGTTCCAGGTGGCCGCCGAGGTCGCGATGGAGCCGCCGGCCTCGCTGACGTCGGCGGACCTGCAGGAGGCGCGCGAGGCGGTGATGGCAGCGTTCCGGCCGCTGGCGCGCGAGGACGTCGTGCTCGGCCAGTTCGAGGGCTACCGCGACCTCGACGGCGTCGCCGACGACAGCCGCACCGACACCTTCGTCGCGGCACGGCTCTGGGTGGACACCGATCGCTGGCGCGGGGTGCCGTTCCTGCTGCGCACCGGCAAGCGGATGGCCGAGTCGCACCAGCGGGTGACGCTGGTGATGCGGCGGCCGGACGGGCCGGTCGGCGCCACCCCCGGCGGCGGGAACACCGTCTCGCTGTCGCTGTCGGGCGCGGGCTCCCTCGACCTCGGCCTGGTCGCCAAGCGGCCGGGCCCGGACCTCGACCTCGCGGTCGCCGGGGCGTCGCTGGACCTCGGCGCGGTGCCCGGCGGCGAGCCGCTGCCGGCCTACGCCTCGCTCATCCACGACGTGCTGGTCGGCGACCGCTCGCTGTTCACCACCAGTGCCGGGCTGGCCCAGGCCTGGCGGGCGGTCCAGCCGGTGCTCGACGCCCCGCCGGAGGTGCGGTCCTACGCGCCGGGCTCGTGGGGGCCGGAGGCGGCGCAGGCGCTGGCCGACCCGTGCGGGTGGGTGCTGGGCTGAGGTGGGGTCCGGACCGGGCTCTGGTCGCCTCGCGGCGAGAAGCACGACGCGGCTCCAGCCCCCGACCGGGGTCGGGGCGGTAGTCCGCGAAGGCGGTATCCAATTGGCACCCGGGGACACAGAATCGCCCGGTCCGGACGACACCGAAGGTACCCCTCCCCCGGCCGATGACACACGGGATCGCCGCCACACCGCACCTGCCAGACTCCGCCCCGTGGGCTCCCTGACGCCGACCGAGGCGGCCGTGCTGGACGCCGTCGACGAGGCCGCCGCCGTCGACCTGCTGTGCCGGCTGGTCGCCGTCCCCTCGGTCGGCGGCACCGCGGCCGAGTGCGAGGTGCAGGCGCTGGTCGCCGCGGAGCTCGACGGCCTCGGCTGCGACGTCGACCGCTGGGCCATCGACCTGCGCGCGGCCGCGACCGCTCCGGACGCGCCCGGTCAGGAGGTCGTGCGCGAGGAGGCGTGGGGCGTCGTCGGCACGCTCCCCGGCGCCGACGACGGCGACCCCGCGCTGGTCCTGTGCGGGCACTCCGACGTCGTGCCGACCGGCGACCGCGCGCTGTGGGCCGGCGACCCGTTCACCCCGCGGCTCGACGGCGGCGCGGTGCACGGCCGCGGCGCCTGCGACATGAAGGGCGGCCTGGCCGCCGCGCTCGCCGCGCTGGCCGCCGTGCGGGCCGCGGGCGTGCGGCTGCGCCGGCCCGTGGCGCTGCACAGCGTCGTCGGTGAGGAGGACGGCGGCCTGGGTGCGTGGGCGACGCTGGCCCGCGGCCACCGCGGCGACGCCTGCGTCATCCCCGAGCCCACCGACGGCGCCGTCGTCACCGCCGCGGCCGGGGCGCTGACCTTCCGACTGGAGGTGACCGGTGCCGCGGCCCACGCCGCGATGCGCGACCGGGGGGTCAGCGCCGTGGAGCTGTTCGCGCAGCTGCACGCCGACCTGCGCGACCTCGAGGCGGAGCGGCAGCGCGGCGCCGACCCGCGCTTCGCCGGCGAGCGCTACCCGTTCGGGCTGTCGATCGGCACCGTGCACGCCGGCGACTGGGCCTCGACGGTGCCCGACCGGCTGGTGGCCGAGGGCCGCTACGGCGTGCGGCTGGGCGAGCCCGTGCCGGCCGCCCGCGCGACGTTCGAGGACCGGGTCGCCGCGTTCTGCGCGGGGCACCCGTGGCTGGCCGCGCACCCGGTGCGGGTGACCTGGACCGGCGGCGCCTTCGCCAGCGGGGCGCTGCCGCCCGGGCACGAGCTCCTCGACCAGGTCCGCGGCGCCGTCATCGACGCCGGCGGCCCCCCGCCGCCCGAGCGGGCCGTGTCCGCCGGCACCGACCTGCGGCTCTACGCGGCCGCCGGGATCCCGACGCTGCACCTCGGCCCCGGCGACCTGCACCTCGCCCACGGCCCGGCCGAGCGGGTGCCCGTGGCCGAGGTGACCGCGGTCGCCCGGGCCCTCGCGCTGCTCACCGTCCGGCGCTGCGGGGTCGCGTGATCGGCTACGAGGACTTCGCGGCGCTGACCGGCGACTCACCCACCGCGCGCACCGAGTGGGCCGCCGTCGTCGCCGCGTGGAGCGAGCCGCACCGCCGCTACCACGACCTGCACCACCTGGCCGCCGTCCTCGGGCTGGTGCGCGAGCTGGGCGGCGCCGCGGAGGACCCGGCCGCGGTCGCGCTGGCCGCCTGGTACCACGACGTCGTCTACGACCCCCGCCGCGGCGACAACGAGCAGGTCAGCGCCGAGCGGGCCCGGGCCGGGTTGCGCGGCCTGGTGCCGCAGGCGCGGCTGGACGAGGTCGTGCGGCTGGTGCTGCTCACCGCCGGGCACGACGCCGCGCCCGGTGACGCGAACGGTGCGGTGCTCTGCGACGCCGACCTCGCCGTCCTGGCCGGGCCCCCGGACGCCTACGCGGCCTACGCCTCCGCCGTCCGCGCGGAGTACGCCCACCTGTCCGACGAGGTGTTCACCGCCGGGCGGATCGCCGTCCTCGAGTCGTTGCTGGCGCTGCCGGCGCTCTACCGGCTGCCGGCCACACGGGAGTGGGAACCGCGGGCGCGGGCCAACCTCACCGCGGAGGCCGCCCTGCTGCGCTCGCGCGCTTCCTGACCCGCAGGCCCGCGGCGGTCAGCCGGGTGAGCAGCTCGCGGGCCCCGACCGGCTGCGCCCCGGCCGCGACGGCGACGTCGTAGAGCTCCTCGGGGACGTCGTAGTGGTCGCCCTGGAACGCCCGGCGCGGGATGCCCAGCTCGGCGGCGACGAAGGCGTGCAGCTCGTCGTGGGAGACGTCGCTGACCAGGTGCGACCACCGGCGCCCCCGCCACGGCCAGACGGGGGTGTCGATGAGCAGGGCCACGGGCCCAGTCTGCCTCCCGGCTACGGTCGACGCCGTGGACGAGATCCGCTGGGGCGTCGTCGGGCCGGGCCGCATCGCGCAGAGCGTGATGGGCGACTTCGCGCACGTGCCGGGGGCGCGGCCGGTCGCGGTGGCGTCCCGCTCGGCCGACCGGGCGCAGGCGTTCGCGGAGCGGCACGGGCTCGAGCGCGCCCACGGCTCCTACGCCGCGATCGTCGCCGATCCCGACGTCGACGTCCTCTACGTCGCCACCCCGCACCCGCAGCACCACGCCGTCGCGCTGGCCGCGATCGAGGCCGGCAAGGCGCTGCTGGTGGAGAAGGCGTTCACCGCGACGACGGCCGGCGCGCAGGAGGTGGTCGCGGCCGCGCGGGCGAACGGCGTCTTCGTCATGGAGGCGATGTGGACGCGGTTCCAGCCCGCCGTCGTCCGCCTGCGGGAGCTCGTCGCCGACGGCGCGATCGGCGAGGTGCGGTCGGTGCAGGCCGACCTCGGCGTCGACCGCGCCTACGACCCCGCCGACCGGTTGTTCGCCCTCGAGCTCGGCGGCGGCGCACTGCTCGACCTCGGCGTCTACGTCGTCTCCTTCGCCCAGATGCTGCTCGGCACCCCGGACACGGTGACCGTCACCGGCTCGACCTTCCCCACCGGCGCCGACGCCGAGGCCGCGCTGCTGCTCGGCTGGGACGACGGCCGCTCGGCCACGCTGACCACGTCGCTGCGCTACCCGACGCCCGGTTCCGCGCGGGTGTTCGGCACCGGCGGATGGATCGACGTCCTGCCCCGGTTCCACCACCCGGCCACGATCGTGCTGCACCGCACCGGCGCCGAGCCCGAGGAGATCACCCTCCCGCCGGACGGCACGGGCTACTCCCACGAGCTGGCCGAGGTGACCGAGTGCCTGCGCGCCGGGCGCACCGAGAGCGCGGTCATGCCGCTGGCCGACACCCTCGCCGTCCAGGACGTCCTCGAGCAGGCGGCGCACCAGCTGGGCGTCCACCACCGCGAGGACCCGCACGTCCTGGACTGATCAGGCGGCGCTCCACGCCGCGCCGGTCGCCTCCTCCGGCGTCGGCACGCGGGTGGGCGTGCGGCCGGCCCGCCGCACCGCGCCGGCGAGCGCGACCGCGTCGACGACGGCCGCCCCGCCGGGGTCGTTGTTGAGGTATACGAACACGTCCTCGTCGTCGGTCCAGGTCGCGGCCAGGCGCTGCGCCCACTCGTCGAGCACCGCCGGCGGGTAGCCCCACCCCTCGGCGCCGGTGTGCAGCCGCAGGTAGCCCCAGCCGGTGGTCCGCCACAACGGCGTCACCGGCCGTTCGGCGCGGTCGGCCCAGCACAGCGCCGCGCCGTAGCGCTCGAGCAGGGCGCGCACCTCGTCGGTCTCCCAGGTCGCGTGCCGCGGCTCCACGGCCACCCGCATCCCGGGCGGGAAGCAGGCCAGGCAGTCGCGCAGCAGCCCGGTGTCGGCCTTGAGCGTCGGCGGCAACTGCAGCAGGACGACGTCGAGCCGGTCGCCGAGGCCCGCGGCGTGCTGCACCAGGCGGGCCACCGGCTCCTCCGGCTCGCGCAGCCGCCGGACGTGGGTGAGGAAGCGGCTGGCCTTGACCGCCCAGCGGTAGTCCGGCGGGGTGCGCTCCCGCCAGGCGGCGAAGGTGTCCCGCTCGGGCAGCCGGTAGAAGGCGGCGTTGCTCTCGACGGTGGCGAAGTGGGCGGCGTGGTGCTCCAGCCACAGCCGCTGCGGCATGCGCTGGGGGTAGAAGCGGCCGCGCCAGTCGCGGTACTGCCACCCCGAGGTCCCGATCACCACGGCCACGCGGTCGGCCTACCCTCCCCCGTCGTGACCGACGCACCCGCCCGCTTCAAGGACCTCTGCATCGACGCCCGCGACCACCAGGCGCTGGCCGACTGGTGGTGCGCCGCCATCGGCTACGTCCGCCGCGACACCCTGCCCGACGGGACGCCGCGCGAGCGGGACTGGCCGGTGCTGATCGAGGACCCGGCCGGGCGCGGGCCCGAGCTCTGGTTCAACCCGGTGCCCGAGCCGAAGACGGTCAAGAACCGGGTGCACCTCGACGTCGTCGGCGACTCGGCGGCGCTGCAGGCCGCCGGTGCGACCGTGGTGCGGGCCTCGGACGAGCGCCCTGGGCACGAGGCCGACGAGGACGCCGGCGAGATCGGCTGGGACGTCCTCGCCGACCCCGAGGGCAACGAGTTCTGCTGCTTCCCGCCGCGGGAGGACTGAGGCCGCTCCCCGGGGGGGGGGGGGGGTGGGGGGGGGGGGGGGGGGGCGGGGGGGGGCGGGGGGGGGGGGGGGGGGGGGGGGGGGGGGGGGGGGGGGGGGGGGGCGGGGGGGGGGGGGG